>NZ_JBKBVU010000117.1:0-9651 GCF_046289365.1 Caldimonas sp.
GGCCGTGGCGGCCCGCGGGTCGATCATCATCGACCGCTTGGGCCGCCAGTACATCGACGCGTCGGGCGGGGCCGCCGTGTCCTGCCTGGGCCACGGCCACCCGGATGTGCTCGCCGCGATGCACGCCCAGATCGATCGCATCGCCTATGCCCACACCAGCTTCTTCACCACCGAGGTGGCCGAGGCCCTGGCCGATGACCTGATCGCCCACGCGCCGGCCGGCATGAGCCATGCCTACTTCGTCTCGGGAGGCTCCGAGGCGGTGGAGGCGGCGCTGAAGATGGCGCGCCAGTACTTCGTCGAGATCGGCCAGCCCCAGCGGCGGCACTTCATCGCGCGGCGCCAGAGCTACCACGGCAACACGCTGGGGGCGCTGGCGGTGGGCGGCAACCAGTGGCGCCGCGCCCAGTTCGCACCGCTGCTGATGGACGTCACCCACGTGTCGCCCTGCTACGAGTACCGCGACCGGCAACCCGGCGAAACGGCCGAGCAGTACGGCCGGCGCCTCGTGCAGGAGCTGGCCGACACCATCGATCGCCTGGGCGGCGAGAACGTGATCGCCTTCGTGGCCGAGACGGTGGTGGGCGCCACCGCGGGGGCGCTGACGCCGGTACCGGGCTACCTGAAGGGCGTGCGCGAGCTGTGCGACCGCCACGGCATCTTGCTCATCCTCGACGAGGTGATGTGTGGCATGGGGCGCACCGGCACCTTGCACGCCTGCGAGCAGGAGGGCGTGGTGCCCGACCTGATGACCATCGCCAAAGGCCTGGGCGGTGGCTACCAGCCCATCGGCGCGGTGCTGGCGCAGCGGCGCCTGGTCGAGGCCTTTGCCCAGGGCAGTGGGCTGTTTCAGCACGGCCACACCTACATCGGACACGCCGTGGCTTGCGCGGCAGCGCTGGCGGTACAGCAGGTGATCCGCCGCGATGGCCTGCTGGAAGCCTGCCGCCGCCAGGGCGAGGGGCTGGCCCGGCGCCTGCAGCAGCGCTTGGGTGAGCATCCCCATGTGGGCGATCTGCGCGGGCGCGGCCTGTTCCGTGGCATCGAACTGGTGCGCGAGCGGGTCAGCAAGGCGCCGTTCGATCCGGCACTCAAGCTGCATGCCCGCATCAAACGCGAAGCCATGGCGCGCGGGTTGATGGTCTATCCCATGGGGGGCACGATCGACGGCCGGCATGGAGACCACGTGCTGCTCGCGCCCCCGTTCACCGTGAGCGACGACGAACTCGACGCCATCGTCGATCGCCTGGCCCAGGCCATCGATGCGGCGCTGGCATCGACCCATGCTTGATACACAAGGCCTTTCGGGGGTTTCCGCGGGTGGCGCGGCGCTTCGTTGGTGCTACCGTTGGGCACGAACTGTGCATGCCGGGATTTCCCGTACGCGGCACCCGATATCGCACATGTGCAAGAGCTTGCGGTAAGCTGCCGCCCTTTCATTCTCCCCCAACGTGTCACAGGAGGTCGAAGTGAATCCTCTCTCCCAAGTCAAGCCCCTGCGCCGGCTGCTGGCGGCCGCGGCCCTGGTGTCGCTGTCTTTGCCGTTCGGATCGGCGGTGGCCCAGCCGAAGTTCATGACCATCGGCACGGGCGGCGTCACGGGCGTGTACTACGCAGCGGGCGGCGCCATCTGCCGGCTGGTCAACAAGGATCGTGCCAAGCACGGGATCCGCTGCTCGGTGGAATCCACGGGCGGCTCGGTGGTGAACATCAACACCATCCGCGCTGGCGAGCTCGACTTCGGGGTGGCCCAGTCCGACTGGCAATACCACGCCGCCAAGGGCACCAAGGTGTTCGAGAAGGATGGTGCCTTCGCCGACCTGCGCGCCGTGTTCTCGCTGCACCCTGAGCCCTTCACCGTGGTGGCGCGCAAGGAGATCAACGCGACCCGCTTCGAGGACCTGAAGGGCAAGCGTTTCAACATCGGCAACCCGGGCTCCGGCACGCGCGCCTCGATGGAAGAGTTGCTGGGTGCCTTGGGCTGGAAGACCAGCGACTTTTCCTTGGCGGCGGAGTTGAAGGCCGACGAGCACGGCCCGGCGCTGTGCGACAACAAGATCGACGGCTTCTTCTACGGCGTGGGTCATCCCTCGGCCAATATCCAGGATCCGACGACCACCTGCGGCGCCAAGCTCGTGCCGCTGACCGGTCCTGCCGTGGACAAGCTGGTGGCCCAACACCCCTTCTATGCCAAGGTCGAGATCCCTGGCGGTCTGTATGCCGGCAACCCCAACCCCACGCCCACCTATGGTGTGTTGGCGACCTTCGTGACCTCGGCCAAGGTGCCGGAGTCCACCGTCTATGAGCTGGTCAAGGCGGTGTTCGAGAACTTCGACGAGTTCAAGAAGCTGCACCCGGCCCTGGCGAACCTCGATCCCAAGCGCATGATCAAGGACGGCCTGTCGGCGCCGCTGCACCCCGGTGCCGTCAAGTACTACAAGGAAAAAGGCTGGATGTAAGCCCGCCGGCTTGCGCCTGTGCGTCGAGCGGTGGGCGTAAAATGCTGGTTTGACCAAGAGGGGCCCCGTGACCCGGGGCCCTTTTTCTATGGATCGGCCTTGGGCGGGCCACCACTGCCTGGGCCGGTTCTCCGATACCGCTCCTGACTCAGAAGGTGGAAGCCTCATGTTCGGAAAGAAGAAGGATCAAGCCGCGAGCATCGATGTGCAGCAGCTCGTGAGCGATACCGACACCGGCGGCCGCAAGCCCGGGCCCTGGATGCACAAGATGCTGCTCGTCGTGGCCGTGGCGTGGTCGCTGTTCCAGTTGTGGATCGCCTCACCGCTGCCTTTCACCCTGGGCGTGTTCGTGCTCAACGACACCGAGTCGCGCGCCATCCACCTGGCGTTTGCCGTGTTCTTGGCCTTCATGGCCTACCCGGCCTTCAAACGCTCGCCCCGGGCCTACGTGCCAGTGACCGATTGGGTGTTTGCGCTGGTGGGCGCTTTCTGCGCGGCCTATCTGTTCCTGTTTTACCGGGAACTGGCGCAGCGGCCGGGCCAGCCGACCGAGATGGATGTCTACGCCGCGGTCGTGGGTGTGATCTTGCTGCTGGAGGCCACGCGCCGTGTGCTGGGCTTGCCCATGGTGATCGTTGCGCTGGTCTTCCTCGCCTACACCTTCGGCGGGCCCTATATGCCGGAGATGATCGCGCACCGCGGCGCCTCGCTCAACCGCGCCGCTTCGCATTACTGGCTGACCACCGAGGGCGTGTTCGGCATTGCACTGGGCGTGTCCAGTGGCTTCATCTTCCTGTTCGTGCTGTTCGGCTCCCTGCTGGACAAGGCTGGCGCGGGCAACTATTTCATCAAGTCGGCTTTTGCCTTGTTGGGTCACATGCGCGGCGGCCCGGCCAAGGCGGCCGTCGTCTCCTCGGCGGCCACCGGCGTCATCTCCGGCTCGTCGATCGCCAACGTGGTAACCACCGGCACCTTCACCATTCCGCTGATGAAGCGTGTGGGCTATCGGCCCGATCAGGCCGGCGCCGTGGAGGTTTCCAGTTCGGTCAATGGCCAGCTCATGCCGCCGGTGATGGGCGCGGCGGCGTTTCTGATGGTGGAGTATGTCGGCATCCCCTACACACAGGTGATCAAGCACGCTTTTTTGCCGGCCATCATTTCTTACATCGCGTTGTTCTATATCGTTCACCTCGAAGCGCTCAAGGGCGGCATGACCGGCTTGCCGCGCCGCGGCGGCGGCACGGCGATGCAGCGCTTGCTCTCTTTTGGCCTGACGGTGGCCGGGTTCATCATCCTGTCGGGGCTGGTGTACTGGGGCATCGGCTGGATCAAGGGCGCGCTGGGTGATGCCGCGATCTGGGTCATCGGCGCGGGCCTGTTGGCTGCGTACATCGGCCTGCTGTGGTTTGGTGCGCGCCAGCCCGAGCTGGAAATGGACGATCCCAACGCTCCGGTGTTCGAGCTGCCTGAAACCGGGCCCACCCTCAAATCCGGCTTGCACTACTTGCTGTCGGTGGTCGTGTTGATCTGGTGCCTGATGGTCGAGCAGATGTCGCCGGGCCTGTCGGCGTTTTGGGCCACGATGTTCATGATTCTCATCTTGCTCACTCAGCGCCCCATCCAGGCGGTGTTCCGGGGCCGGGGGGATTGGCTTGGCGCTGCGCGCCTGGGCGTGTCGGATCTGATCGATGGCCTGGCCACCGGCGCACGCAACATGATCGGCATCGGCGTGGCCACGGCAGCGGCCGGGCTCATCGTCGGCACCGTGTCGCTCACCGGTGTGGGCTTGGTGATGACCGAGTTGGTCGAGGCCCTGTCGGGCGGCAATCTGATGCTCATGCTCGCGCTGGTGGCCGTCATCAGCCTGGTGCTGGGCATGGGCTTGCCGACCACCGCCAATTACATCGTGGTGTCCACGCTGATGGCGCCCGTGGTGGTGGAACTCGGCGCACAAAGCGGGCTGATCGTGCCGCTGATTGCCGTGCACCTGTTCGTCTTTTACTTCGGGCTGATGGCCGACGTGACGCCGCCGGTGGGACTGGCCTCGTTCGCAGCGGCAGCCGTGGCGCGCACCGATCCGATCAAGACCGGCGTGACGGCTTTCTGGTACAGCATGCGAACGGCCATCCTGCCTTTCCTGTTCATCTTCAACACGCAGTTGCTGCTGATCGGGATCACGAGCACCTGGCATCTGATGTTGACCGTTGTCAGTGCCACGGTGGCGATGCTCGTGTTTGCTGCGGCCACGCAAGGTTGGTTCCTGGTGCGCAACCGCTGGTATGAAACGTTGGCGCTGTTGCTCGTGACCTTCACGCTGTTCCGTCCCGGCTTCTGGTGGGACATGGTCTACCCGCCCTACGAAGAGGCGCCGGCGGCCGAGCTGATGCGCTTTGCCGAAACCGCACCGCGCAATGCGAACAAGCGTATCTGGGTCGAAGGGCTGACGCTGGAGGGCAAAGAGGTGCGCAAAGGCGTGCTGCTGCCTCTGGGCGAGCCAGGCACGGCCCGTGAACGTCTGGCGCAAGCCGGTCTTCGCGTCGTGCCCATGGGCGACGAGTTGCAAATCATCATGGTGCAGTTCGGCAGCCAGGCCGAGAAGCTCGGCCTGGAGCAGGGTTGGAGGATCACGGCCATCGAGATGCCCACCGAGCGCCCGGCCAAGGAATGGATGTTTGTGCCGGCTTTTGCGTTGTTGGTCTTGGTCGTGTACTTGCAGCGTCGCCGTGCGCGGCAGGAGCGGCCGCCGGCCCCCCGGGGTGCGGCGGCCACGGCCTGATCAGGTCTTCCAGACGCGGGGCGGGCAGGCCGCGAGGCCCCAGCCGGCTTCGCGCCAGCGGGCCCACACAGCCGCCAGCAAGGCCTGGGCAGGCTCGGTGCGGTCCGCCAGGGTGCGCAGCACCACCACCCGCTCGTCCGGTGAGGTGACGCCCGCCTGGTCTCGCAGGGGGGACGATTCGATGCACTGCCGTGCCAAGTCCAGCAGCGCCTCGCGCCTGGCGGGCTCCAGCACCTGACCACCGGCCCACCACATCGTCGCCAGCACCCGTCGACCGTTCCAGCCCAGGGGGCTGTCGAGCAGCCGGGACGTGTGCGGGTCATCGGCATCGAGCACGCCACGCTCCAGCCACAGCCCGGGCAGTTCGATCTGCTGCTCGAAGCGGCCTTGCACAAACGGTTCGTTCGAGGCGGGCAGCCCCAGGGCCAGCAAGTCCCAGCCGATCATCTCGGCTCCCGGGGCCAGTTCGAAGCGCAGGTGGTTGACGGCGCGGGTGGCGCTGTAGGCGATGGTTTCCAGCGGCAGCCATTCCAGGCGCGCGTGCGCGGCCAGCTGCGCCACGAGGCGCTGCTCGGCTGTTTCTCCCGCGCTGCGGTAGAAGCGCGTGGCACCTGGTGTGGTGATCAGTGCATGCGCCTGCGGCGCCACGTCCACGGCGATGGCGAGCTGGTCGCCTCCCACGATGCCCCCGGGCGGGTGCACGAGCACGTTGTGGCAGATGCCTGGCCCTTCCGGATGCAGGCTGGCCAGCACCCGCAGGGGGCCGTCGTGGCGGTCATGCACGAGGGTGCGGGGCGCCTCGTGGCGGTAGTGCAGGGTCAGATGGCCGTGCCAGCCCATGCGTCAGACGCTTTGCGAGCCGCGGTGGGCCCAGCCGGTGGTGCGTTTTTCGATCCACGAGAAGAACTCGTACATCAGCATCGCCATGACGCCCACGGCCACCAGGCCCGCGAAGGCCAGGCCCATCTGCATGGCCGAGCCGGCCGAGACCAGCAGATAGCCGATGCCCTCGTTGGAGGCCTGCATCTCCGACACCGTGGTGCCCACGAAGGCCAGCGTGATCGCCACCTTCAGCGAGGCGAAGAAATAGGGCATGGAGCGCGGCAGGCCCACCTTGACGAGCACGTCCCAGCGGCGCGCACCCAGCACGCGCAGCACGTCTTCCAGCTCGGGCTCCAGCGTGGCCAGGCCCGTGGCGATGTTCACCGTGATCGGGAAGAACGAGATCAGAAAGGCCGTCAGGATGGCCGGGCCGATGCCGATGCCGAACCACACCACCAAGATGGGTACGAAGGCGGCCTTGGGCAGGGCGTTGAAGGCGGTCATCAGCGGATACATCGCGGCGTAGGCCAGGCGCGAGCTGCCCACGATGAAGCCCAGCAGCACCCCCACGGCGATCGCCAGGCCGAAGCCCGCCAGCGTGACCCAGAAGGTGCGCCAGGAGTGCTGCACGATGATGCTGCGGTACTCGACCATCTGCTCCCAGATGCGCGACGGGCTGGGAAAGATGAATTCCGAGATGGCCAGGCCCCGGCAGATGGCTTCCCACAGCACCAGCAGGGCCACCAGCAGCACCCAAGGGGCAAGGCGTTCGAGTTGCTTGTTCTTGCTCATGAGGGGAAGACTTCAGTGGCGGCGGATCGCGCCGATGCGCTCACGCAGTTCGTGGACGATCTCGGAGAAGGCCGGGGTGTAGGTGACCTCCAGGTCCCGTGGGCGCGGCAGGTCGATCTCGCGGCGCGCCAGAATGCGCCCCGGGCTCTTGCTCATCACGTAGACGGTGTCAGCGAGATACACCGCCTCGCGCAGGTCGTGCGTCACGAGGATGACGTTGAAGCGCTGCTCGGTCCACAGGTCGCGCAGGGTGTTCCACAGTTCTTCGCGGGTGAAGGCGTCGAGCGCCCCGAAGGGTTCGTCGAGCAGCAGCATGCGCGGCTCGTGGATGAGAGCCCGGCAGATCGAGGCGCGCTGCTGCATGCCGCCCGAGAGCTGCCAGGGGTACTTGTCCTCGTAGCCGCCCAGACCCACGCTTTGCAGCAGGCGGCGCGCCTTGTCCTCGTACTCGCGGCGCCGGGCTTTGAAGTTCGAGCGGTAGGGCTCGACGATCTCCAGCGGCAGCAGCACGTTGTCCACCGTGGTGCGCCAGGGCAGCAGCGAGGGCGCCTGGAAGGCCATGCCGGTGATCTTCAGCGGGCCGGTGACAGGTTCGCCCCCGATCAGGATGCTGCCCCGTGAGGGGCGTTTCAGCCCGGTGGCCAGCTTCATGAAGGTGGACTTGCCGCAGCCCGAGGGGCCCACGATGGCGATGAACTCACCCTCGCGCACCTGCAGCGAGATGTCCTCGACGGCGAACTGGTTCTGGGCGAGCAGCTCGTCGTTGTAGGCGAGCCAGACATTCTTGAAATCGACGAAGGCGTCCATGCACTGGGAGACCCTGCCGCCAGGGAAGGGCCCGGTTGGGGGAGAGGGGCATGCGACCGGGCACCCGCCGTGGGGCGCCCGGCGCCGGGGTCATTTCTTCGCCGGGAAGATGGCGCGTTCGGCCGCCGGGGGCAGGAAGCTGCCGTTCCACACGGCGTCGGGGTCCACGCGTGTCTTGGTGTTGAAGGCATCCCCCACCTGGCTGGCCATCAGCGCCAGGCGCGGCTTGCTCACGTCGCCGAAGCCGTCGGCGCGCGCATCGTCAGTGACGATGGACGAGGCGATGGCCAGGCGCAGGCGGCGCTCTTCCAGGGCGGGATTGATGATGCCGTCGCGCTCCTTGACCACGTCGATCGCTGCCTTGGGATTGGCCAGCACTTCCTTGGCGGCCTTGGTGAAGGCACGCAGGAAGCCCTTGACCGCCTCGGGATTCTTCTTCAGGAACTCCTCCGAGGCGATGATGGCGTTGCCGTAGAGCTTCACGCCGTACTGGGGATAGGGCATCACGTGGATGTCCTCGGGCTTGACGCCGCGCGCCTCCAGGTTGAGCAGCGAGGTGAAGTAAAAGCCAGTGATGGCGTCCACGTCACCGCGCGCGAGCATGGTCTCGCGCAGTGGCGGGTCCATGCTGATCCAGTTGACGCTGCCGATCTGGTTGGCCTTCTGGAAGATGGGGAAGGCGCGCCGGCCGGCGTCGAACACCGGGGCACCGAGCTTCTTGCCGGTCAGGTCGGCCGGGGTCTTGATGCCGGTTTTCTTCAACGAGAACACCGCCGCCGGGGTGTTGTTGTAGACCATCATCACCGCCACCGGCTTGTTCGGGGCGGTGGGGTTGTTGGCATGGAACTCCATCAGCGCGGCGATGTCGGCAAAACCCATGTCGTAGGTGCCCGAGGCCACACGGTTGACGGCATTGCCCGAGCCGTTGCCGGCGTCGATGGTGACGTTGAGCTTCTCGGCCTTGAAATGGCCCTTGGCCACCGGCCACAGGAAGAAGGCCGAAGGGCCCTCGAAGCGCCAGTCGAGCTGGAATTTGATGGAGGTGTCCTGGGCCTGGGCGAACGGGGCAACCAGGGCCAGCGTCAGGGCGGCGGCGGCGCCCAGGAGGCGGCGCTTGGCCGGGCAGGGATGGCATGGGGTCATGGGTGCGATCTCCGACAAGAGGGTGGGACGGCTGGAGCAAGTTTCATGCACAGCTTAAGGATCGGCGCGGATCCCCGCATCGGGGCATTCATGGGTTTCTCGCGAGCGGCCGCAGCGCCGCGGCCAGGTCGTCCACGCGCGGATGCAGCCGCAGGTTGCGCTCCACGCTGTCCAGGTGCTCGAGCATCAGCCGCGTGGCCGAGCGGGCATCGCCGCGCTCCAGGGCGTCGACGATGGCCACGTGCTCGGCCTGCGACTGCTCGGCCGACAGGGAGGACTGGTACATCAGCGAGATCAGCGAGCTGCGCGAGACCAGGTCGTGCAGCATCTCGGCCAGCACCTCGTTGCCGAGCATGCGGGCCAGGACCACGTGGAAGTCGGCCAGCAGATGGGTGCGGCCCGGCACGTCGGTGCGCTGCACCGCCGCCTGCTCGGCTTTCAGGTGCTCGCGCAGCTCGGCGACCTGGGCCGGTGTGATGCAGGCGGCCAGCCGTTTGATCATGGCCGACTCGATCATCTGGCGCACCTCGAAGACCTGGCGGGCCTCCTCGACGCTGGGCTGGGCCACGAAGGCCCCCCGGGCGGGCTCCAGCGTGACGAGTTTGTCGCGGCTGAGCTGGTTCAGGGCCTGGCGCACCAGGGTGCGCGAGACCTGGAAGATGTCGGCGATCTTCTGCTCGGCCAGCTTTGTGCCTGGCATCAGCCGGCGTTCGACGATTGCAGCGGTGATCGCCGCGACGATGCGTTCGGTGGCATTGCCGGCGGCGGCCCGGCCAGGACGCCGGACCGCGACAGCCAGGGACAAACGGTCCAACGGGGCGTCGGCCAAAGCCAAAGAACAGAAAGCCAGGA
>NZ_JBKBVU010000117.1:9661-10523 GCF_046289365.1 Caldimonas sp.
GCCGAAGCCGCCGAGCGGCGCGCCGGGCGGCGGGGGGTGGAACGCGAAGCGAGGGCGGTGCGTGACATGGCGGATCGGTGGCGTGCACGCTACTGTATACACCAATGGAGACGGTGCCATCCGCAAGGACCCGAGAGGGGCCGCCGTGGCGAGTCGGGGCCGGGGCGGCGCGCTTGTGCCGGCGTTGGGGCGGTCCTTACACTGGCATGCCTTCCGGTGGGAATCGATGCGATGGACACCTACCTGCTTGACTGGCTGAACCTGCTGCTGCGCTGGGCGCACGTGGTCACGGCGATTGCGTGGATCGGCGCGTCGTTTTACTTCGTGATGCTGGACAACAGCCTGAGCGCACCGCAGCACGAGGACCTGAAGGCCAAGGGCGTGGACGGCGAGATGTGGGCCGTGCACGGCGGGGGCTTTTACCACGCCAACAAGTACCTGGTGGCGCCCAAGTGGTTGCCCTTGCCGCGCAACCTGCACTGGTCGTACTGGGAGAGCTATTCCACCTGGCTGAGCGGTTTTGCGCTGTTTGCGCTGATGTACCTGTGGCAGGCGGAGACTTTTCTGATCGACCGCAACGTGTACGCGTGGTCATCGCCGGCGCTGGCGGCGACGGCGGCGCTGGGTTTTTTGGTGGGTTTCTGGCTGGTGTACGACGGGATCTGCCGCACGCTGGGCCAGCGCCGCCGTGGTGACCTGGTGGTGGGGGTGCTGGTGGCCGGGTTCGTGGTGTTTTCGTCGTGGCTGGCGTGTCAGCTTTTTGCGGGGCGAGCGGCGTTTTTGCTGGTGGGGGCGATGCTGGCCACGGCGATGAGTGCCAACGTGTTCTTCTGGATCATTCCGGGGCAGCGCAAGGTGGTGG
>NZ_JBKBVU010000333.1:0-2041 GCF_046289365.1 Caldimonas sp.
CACCACCGTCGCCGCCCACATCGCCCAGTTGCCCCACCTGCCGATGGACAGCCTTTGGGCGCTGTGGGACGAGTATTTCGAGGAACGGCCCAAGCATCACCACCGCACCTGGCTGGAGAGCCGGCTCGCCTACAGGATCCAGGAACGCGCCTTCGGCGCTTTGAAGCCCGCGACCTGCCGCAAGCTCGAGGAGATCGGCCAGACGGGCATCCTGCCGCGCCAACTGCGCCGCGACGCGAGCCGGCTGCTGCCGGGCACCGTGCTCACGCGGATCTTTGATGACATCGAGCACCGCGTCCTGGTGCGCGGGCCCCAGGATTTCGAGTATCAGGGGCAGCGGTTCAAGAGCCTGACGGCGATTGCCCGCCACATCACCGGCACGCATTGGTCGGGCCCCGCGTTCTTCGGCCTCAAGACCAAAGACGGCCAGAGGGAGCCGGCATGAGATCCCCACGGCCTGTGTCCTTCTCGATCACGCCGACGCCATCTCCCGTCACGCCATCGAGGCGCTGTGCGGTCTATACGCGCAAGTCCACCGACGAGGGGCTCGACCAGGAGTACAACAGCCTGGAGGCCCAACGCGACGCAGGACTGGCGTTCATCGCCAGCCAGCGTCACGAGGGCTGGATTGCCGTCGACGACGGCTACGACGATGGCGGCTACTCCGGCGGCAACCTGGACCGACCCGCACTGCGCCGGCTGCTGGCCGACATCGAGGCCGGCCGGATCGACATCGTGGTGGTCTACAAGATCGACCGCCTGACACGCAGTCTTTCCGACTTCGCCAAGCTGGTGGAAGTGTTCGACCGCAATGGCGTGTCCTTCGTCTCGGTCACGCAGCAGTTCAACACCACCACCTCGATGGGGCGGCTGACGCTGAACATCCTGCTGTCCTTCGCCCAGTTCGAGCGCGAGGTCACCGGCGAGCGCATCCGCGACAAGATCGCCGCCTCCAAAGCGAAGGGCATGTGGATGGGCGGCATGCCGCCGCTGGGCTATGACGTCGTCGAGCGCAAACTCGTCGTCAACGAGCGTGAGGCGGCCTTGGTGCGCGACATCTTCCGGCGCTACGCCGAGCATGGCTCGGCCGCGCGCCTGGTGCGCGAACTGGCCCTCGAAGGCCACACCACCAAGGCCTGGGTCACGCAGGGCGGGCGACAGCGCACGGGCCGGCCGATCGACCAGCAATTCCTCTTCGCACTGCTGCGCAACCGCATCTACCTGGGTGAGATCCGCAATCACGGCGTCTGGTACCCCGGCCAGCACGAGGCGATCGTGCCGCAAGACCTGTGGGAGGCCGCGCACGCCTTCATCGAGCGCCGCAAGCAGGCCCCGCGTGAACACCGGGCCAAGCATCCGGCCCTGCTCGCGGGACTGCTGTTCGCTCCCGATGGCCAGCGCATGTTGCACACCTTCGTCAAGAAGAAGAGCGGGCGCATCTACCGCTACTACGTGCCCTACCTGCACAAGCGCCGCAACGCCGGCGCGAGCCTGGCGCCGGACGCGCCGGACGTCGGGCATCTGCCCGCGGCCGAGATCGAGAACGCCGTACTGGCCCAGATCCACGCGGCGCTCTCGGCGCCGCAGGTGCTGATCGGCACCTGGCGGGCGTGTCAGCGGCATCCCGCGGGTGCTGCCCTCGATGAAGCGCAGGTGGTGGTGGCGATGCGGCGCATCGGCGAGGTGTGGGCGCAGTTGTTCCCGGCCGAGCAGCAACGCATCGCGCGGCTGCTGATCGAGCGGGTCCAACTGCACGCGCACGGCCTCGACATCCGCTGGCGCGAGGACGGCTGGCTGGGCTTGGGTCCCGAGATCGGCACGCATCCTTTGGTCGAGGAGTGCCACGCGAGCGCCGAGGAGGCCTTGGCATGATCCGGTCGCCTACCGATCCGATTCCGAACGCCCGCCGTCGCGCGATCCGCGTCGAGGTCGGCGACGATGCACGCAGCTACGTCAGCGACGGGCAGCGGGTGACCCTGGTGCCCCTGACGATCAAGCGCCGGCAAAACCGCAAGCTCCTGATCCCGCCGACGCCCGAGAC
>NZ_JBKBVU010000118.1:0-10484 GCF_046289365.1 Caldimonas sp.
TCCTGCGCCGACCGAGCCTGAGTCAGCGCCTGCGGCAGATCCACCCGGGGCAGCTTGTCTTCGGTCTGAGGAAGACCGGCACAAGCGGCCAAACCCATTGCGGCGGCTGCCGCCCAGACGAGCCACAGCGCCCCTCTGACTGCTTTTAGGTCCATCGAGAAGACCCCTCACCTGTTGTTGCTGATCGTTCCGACCGGCGCCCTTCCTGCAGATTGGTGCAGGCCTCGCGCTCTTGTGTCGCTTGAATGGCTGCGGATTAAATCGCAGCTCGGCCGGATGAAGCTAGGGCTTCGAGGCCGCCGTTACACAGAATTACTCGTTGAAACAGTCGGTCACCTTATCCCCCCGAACAGGTGAATGCGGTCGCAACGGTCTTGCCTAGACTACGGCCGCTTCTCATCACAACAAGCATCGTCTCAGGGAAGAAAGCCATGCGGCACCGCGCACTGTCGGCGTTCACCTTGCTCGCCCGTTTGCTGACCCTCGGAGCACTGGTGGGCGTCGTCGGTTGCGCGAGTGCCGGCAAGGCGGTCGATGCGGCCGGTGCGCTCACGAGTGGTGCGCTGCGTCTGGTCGGCCTGGCCCCGAAAGACCCGGCCCCGCCCATCGCTGCCCAGACAGTGCGCATTCCCGTGCGGATGCAAGCCAGCGAGTCGCTCAATGTGGATGACCAGGGCCGTTCGCTGTCACTGGTGGCGCGCGTGTACAAGCTCAAGGGAGTCCAGGCGTTTCTGTCCGCACCGCATGAAACCTTCACCTCACCTGCCCGCGAACGCGAGGTGCTGGGAGAAGACCTGATCGAAGCCCGCGACGTTCAGATGCTGCCTGGTCAACACCGCGAGTGGCACGAGATCCTCCCGCCAGACGCGACCCACCTCGGCATCGTGGCTCTCTTTCATCGTCCACCGGCTCAGGGTTGGCGCCTGGCTTTCGAGACCGGGCACGCGGCCAAGACAGGCCTGTCGCTCGGTCTGCATGCCTGCAGTCTCAGCGTCGCGATCGGTCGGCCCATCGGCCCGCCATCGGCTTCGATTCCCCCTGCGCCCGCCCGCTGCCCGGGCGGATGACTTCTTGTAACCCGGACCCACCAACGTGATTCCATCCTCCAAGATCCTCTGGGGTGAGGGCCTCTTCCTCAGACCCCAGCACTTTCAGCGGCAAGACGCCTACCACGAGTGGCGGCTGGCGCAAGTCGCGCAAGTGCTGCACCCCTACGCCTGGGGCGTGAGGCACTTGCGCATCGACGAAGACGCCTTGCAAACCGGCCTGCTGCAATTGCTGGAGCTTCGAGCCGTGCTGCCTGACGGTGATCTCTACGATGCCCCCCGAGACGACCTGCTTCCGCCGGCCCTGTCGCTGACCGATCTGGATCTCCAACAGTCCGAGTTCACGTTCCACCTGTGCGTCGCTCCGATGCGTCGGATGGGGACCAACCATGCCCGCACCGAAGAAGACGAGGGCCTCGAATTGCGGTACCGGCAGGATGGTGACGCGGAAGCCAGCGACTGGTTCACGGATGCTGTCCCGGCCGAAGTGGTGGTCCTGCGCAAAGCGGCGCGCCTGCGTGGCAGTCACGATTTGCGCGAGGACACCGTGAGCCTGCCGCTGCTGCGCCTGCGACGCAAAGGGACCGGCGGCTTCGAAGTAGACCGGCGCTACATCCCGCCATCGGTGGCGATCGAGTCCACCCCGGCGCTGCAGATGCTGCTGCGCCGGCTGCTCGATGCACTGCAGGCCAAGGCCGATGCGCTGATCGGCCTGCATCGCGAGCCGTCGAAGAACATCATCGAGTTCCGATCCGGAGACGTGGCCTCGTTCTGGTTGCTTCACACGGTCAGCACGGCCCATGCCTCCCTGTCCCATCTCGCCCGCCACCCCGGCCTGCATCCCGAGCGCCTGTACCAAGGATTGCTCCAGCTGGCCGGAGCCCTGATGACCTTCTCCAAGTCTTTCACGCTGACCGACCTGCCTGCCTATGACCATCAGGACCCGGGCAGCTGCTTCGCCAGGATGGATCACATCGTGCGCGAAATGCTCGAAGCCGTGATCTCGACACGCTACTTCGCCATTGCCCTGCACGAGAGCAAACCGTCATTCCATGTCGGCCGCCTGGACAGCGAACAGATCCAGGCCTCGACGGCATTCTTCCTCGGGCTATCGGCGGCACTGCCGGGCTCCGAACTCATCGAGACCGCGCCGCTGCGCTTGAAGATCGGCGCACCTGACGACGTGGAGAAGCTCGTGCTGTCGGCCATGCCCGGTGTGCGGCTCATCCATGCCCAGCAGGTGCCGGCTGCCGTACCCATTCGCCCTGGTATGCACTACTTCTCGCTGGAGGCGCGCGGCCCTCTCTACGAACGCATGCTGCAGGCCCAGGCCATCGCTCTGTACACGCCCCAGGGTTGGCCGGACCTGCGCCTCGAACTGATCGCCGTGAATCCATGAGCACGCAGACCCCCACTCTTTTCGCAGACACCGAGCTGATGCCCACATCAGAGTCGCAGCCCGTCCCGCCCGCCCAGGCGGGCAAGCTCGTCGACCTGCTCTATGAGGGCTTCTACATGATCTTCCTGCTGAAGAACAGGCATGGTCCGGTCGACGCTTCGTCCCTGCGAGAAAACTTGCGAGACTACCTCGCCGAATTCGAATGCAACTCTGTCCAGCTCGACGCCAGCGCGGAAGATGTCCACCTCGCCAAGTACGCTTTTTGCGCCCTGGTCGACGAAACGATCCTGACCTCGGGTCTCAAGGTGCGCGAGGATTGGGAGCGCCAGCCCCTGCAACTGCAGTTCTTCGGGGACCAGCTCGCGGGGGAGAACTTCTTCCTCCATCTCGAACGCCTGCGTCAGCAGGGTGCCGCACGCCTGGCCGCACTGGAGGTCTTTCATATGTGCCTGCTGCTGGGCTTCCAGGGCAAGTACCTGCTCGAAGGGCAGGAGAAGCTGGGCTATCTGACCGCCCGCCTGAGCGACGAGATTTCCCATCTGAAGGGCCGCAAGATGGGCTTCGCCCCGCATTGGGCACCGCCCGACCGCGTTCAGCATGTGCTGCACACGATGATCCCCCCATGGATCCTGGCCGCCGGCTTCGCCTGCCTGGGCCTGCTGGCTTTCGCCGGGATTCGCACCATGCTCGACCGGTCCACCCAGGCCGATCTTGCGGCCTACCAACAGCTCATCCAGCTGCCTCCACAGGCGGCACACCTGACGATCACACTGCCGTGAAGACTCAAGGGCTGCCCAAGGCAGTGGCCTGGCGTGGACAGGCTGTCTCATCGTCGTGCCGTGTCGCACACACGCGAGCACGGCACAACTGCCCTTCCAGCCAACCCAGCGTCAGGCAGCGCTGTACCAGCTCGGCCGTTGGAACGCCCGCCTGCACCAGCACGACATCGCGGTTGGAGGCTGCCACCACGGGGCGTTGCCCTGCCGATGCTTGGCGTGGGATCGTCGGCTCGGGTGCAGCCCGCGACATCAGCACCTCGATCACTTCCACGTCCGGATCGGCGGTGCGGGCCACGGGGCGGCGAACCGGTTCACTGGGCGGCCGCCCGGCCCGCAGCACCTCGCGCTTGGCCCCGGAGACCGGTGATTGGGCTGCCGATGACGGCATGCCGGCGACGGGCCCTGCAGCCTGCACCTCGACGGGAGGGCTGTGCGTGGCGGGTTCCTCCTCGGCAAGCTCGATGCGTGCGGCCGACGACGTAGGGGCGGCGGAGGCTGGTGTGCGGTCGTCCTGCAGCGACGGTACCGGCCCGGTCGGGGCATGCTGTGGTGGCCGCCCCTGGGCCAAGGACACCTCCTCGCGCGCGGGTGTGCTGTCGGCCCCCAGGGGCCAGACCCACCACGCCAGCACACTGACCAGCACAAGCGCCACGACCGGCGCCACGCGCCGGCGCCACGTCCGCTGCGATCGCGAGCCAGCATGGCCGTGGCTGACCACCGTCAGGATGCCCTCTCCTTGCCCGGTGGCATCGACCGAAGAGTCGCAGACCGCATCGCGAGGAGCCAAGAGGCTGGGGATGGTCTCTTGCCCTGGTGAGTCCGGCGAAATCTTGTGCATGGATCCTCCCTGTGGCAGTCCATCAGACGTCAAGCCGGGACCGCGCGCGGCGGATTCTAGAAAGGCCGGCGTGATTTGTGGCGCCTCGCAAAACCTCGTTACATCGTGAGAACACGATGGGCTGGATCCTCGTCTGCGTGATTGCCGCCAGCCTGCTCCTGAGTTGGTGGGCCTTGCCGGAGCTGCGCAGCGGCCCGCTCCCATGGGCTCGTCGTCTCAGCCGTGATCTGCTGCAAGCGGGGCGACATCGGGGGCATGCGCCGGGGCGACGACCCGGCCGTGCGCAGCGCATGACGCCGCGAGCGGAGCCGACCTGGCTCTCCGGGATGCACAGACATTGGCTGCGTGTACCGGGGGTCATGGCCGTGCTCATCGTCCCGCCAATGTTGGCCTGGTGGCTGCACGACGGCCGCCGCGTGGCAGAGCTCGGCGTGTCCCATGGGCCGGCAAGGAACGACCAGATTGCCTGGCTGCTGCAGGGCGAAAAGCTGGCTCCCCCACCCTCTTTGCCACCGGAGGTGTTCGCCACGGCGGAAGTCGAAGCGGTCCGACCTCGACTCACGCATGCCAGCCGTGACTGGTCGCTTCTCGACGAGGACTTCCGCCAGCGCCTGCTGCTCGTGTACCGACTGATGCGCGAGCGCCATGGCTACGAGATGGTGCTGATCGAGGGGTATCGAAGCCCGCAACGGCAGGCAGAGTTGCTGGCGCTGGGATCTCACGTCACGCAGGCCGGGCCCGGGGCAAGCTACCACCAGCATGGCCTGGCGGCCGACAGCGCCTTCCTGCGCGATGGCGTGCTGGTGCTCTCAGAGCAGGACCCCTGGGCCCTCGAAGGCTACCGCCTGTATGGAGAACTCGCCGAATCGGTGGGCCTGACCTGGGGAGGGCGCTGGAAGATGCGCGACTACGGTCACGTGGAACTCCGCTCCATCCACCTCGGCCGGCGACACCAACAGTAACAGGTTGCAGGAACTTGTATCGCTAGACTTCAGGCCACAACGAAATCATCCAAGTGCAGGGAGTGCACATGTCACGTCCGTTCATCGTCCTGGGCGACAGGACCAGCCACGGCGGCACTGTCGTCGAAGCCTCGGCATCCACAGACACCCATGGCCGGCGCATCGCACGCGTCGGAGACCGGGTCACCTGCCCCCGCAAGGGCCACGGCCGCCTCACCACGATTGTCACCGGGGATCCCACGATGCTGATCGACGGCAAGCCGGTGGCTCGCCATGGCGACAAGTGCGCCTGTGGGGCGACGCTGATCGCGAGCCAAAGCCTCAGCACCGTCGGCCCAGGCGGGGACGGAGACACATCCGCCCCATGAACAGGCAGCAGTGCCGCTCCCGTGTCTCCTCCGGAGCCTGGGGCCAAGGCAGAGCCGGACAAGCAAGATGGACAGGACGAGGTGACTGAGCAGTACTTCTTCCTGGCTGATGAATTTGGACATCCCTGTGAGGGCTACCGATACGACCTGTTCGCGAACGGTGCGTTGCATGCGAAGGCCAAGGATTTCAGCAGTGGATGTACTACCAGTGTGCAGGGCGTTTGCGAGCTCAAACTGGTCATTTGGCTGAACTGAGATGTCAAAGGTCGACGACGAGACTCGCCAACTGGCGGCAATGGCATACGGCGAGGCATCGCCGGACAACGTGGAGGCCGAGCTGCAGGCTCTGGCCAGCATCTTGGTGCGACAGCGCGACGCGCGCGGATACAAGGACATCGCGAGCTTCGCACGAGGCGAGCCAACCTTTTCATTCGTCGTCAACGACGGGAACAAGCGCTACGCCAAGCCGATGAAGGCCAGCGATCAGGAAATCGAGAAGGACACCGGCATGCGACGTGCAGTCGCCGCCGCCAAGAATGCACTGGCCGGGGGACCGGACATGTCGAACGGCGGTTGGTTCTGGGACGGCGCCGACATCAGGGCCAATTACAAGAACCACTTCAAAGTGAAGCACGGCATCCGCTTTTCGGAGCCATCGCACAACATCTATGGCATCGAGGAGTCGACGAAGGTCGTGATCCTTTACAGGCGGATCAAGGTTCGAGACAAGAACACGGGCACCGTGAGCGTCAAGCAGGGGGAGATCGGCCGCTATGGCCACGTCTACCAATCCACAGCGGCTCACGGCGGGACGATTTTCTGGAGGTTGAACCCCGAGTACCTCCGATTGACACGCGCCAAGGAGTACAAGTGATGCTGCTCTCCCGCGCTTTGCTCGCACCCGCCCTGATCCTCGGAGCATGTGCCATCGCAAAAGAGCCGCCGCGAGAAGTGCTCAGCTCGTGCCTCGCCGCTCGCGTCACGTCGAGTGACATTGCCGCCGAGGAACTTGCGACCTCGCAGGTCA
Source organism: Caldimonas sp. (assembly GCF_046289365.1). Lineage (NCBI taxonomy): Bacteria > Pseudomonadati > Pseudomonadota > Betaproteobacteria > Burkholderiales > Sphaerotilaceae > Caldimonas > Caldimonas sp. Next base: position 6,420 of record NZ_JBKBVU010000118.1, read on the forward strand.
CTGCAGACGACGACTTTTCGCCAGGCGTGAAGGCGACGTACTTGATTTCCGCTGGAGAAACTGAAGTCGGATATGGGCAGTCGGAGAACTCGCATGTGTTGATCTATGGTGAACACGTGCTCCGGCTCTCGTCGGCCTCGCTGGCAGCGGGAACCACGGTTTCTCCGAGGCCATTCGATCCTTTCCGCGCCGACTGGATCCAGCTTCGGCGAAGCGGTCGGACCTACCTGTGCGTCAGCTTCAACTTTGATGGAGTGGGGCGAAGCGGCAAGCATCAGGACGTGCGTGCGGCTTACCTGCTCACACCCGGGAGATCCACGCGGCACCGGCCCATGCTGCACTTCACCGTGGGCCCCGTTGCGCAGTCAAGCACGGGTCAGGGGCCGCATCGTCCACACCAAGGCAAATGAAGACCGGGGCCTGGATCTCTGTCACAAGCGCGGGGCTGCGCAGCTGTGCAGTCGCGGGCCAGCCGCCCTCGGTGCCTGTGAAGCACCCTGTCGAGCGCTGGGAGACCTGCTGCTCCCTGCGAGGAGAGTTTTCGTGTGACCGGGAAGCCGACAATGCGCTAGTCGAGGCGATCCATGACGCGTGCGAAAGCACGGATCACGAACCGTTTGTGCGGCAGGACGTGCGTCGGCCCCACACGCTGGCGTCCGATACCTTGGACAGGCACCAGGGATACAACAGATCGAACCGGATCGAAACACCTCCGATTCCTCCTCTGGATGCTGCTGGCCACGTCTCTTCTCCAGGGCGGCACCGTCTGGCACTGGCCGCGGCTTCGACGGGGGCGACCGGGTGCTGTACTTCACCGTGCTGCCGATGGCCCTGTACTGGGCGCGCTCCTGCTGCGCCGCTTGTTGCCGTTACTGGTGAGTGGCGCGCTGTCTGCCTGTGCTGCCGGCGGGAGACTGCCGGAGGATGTCTTACGGTTCATGGAACGCAGGGACGTATGCGACCACTTGCGAGGCGAGTTTTCCGGGGACCCCGAATCCGACAAAGATCGAATCGAAATGACGAACCAAGCCTGCGCAGGCACCGACCGGGAACTCGCCACACTGCTCGCGAGATATCGCCATCACCAACGTGTACTTGAAGCTCTTGGCCAGTATGAGCGCAGCAGCATCGAGTCGAGCACGACAACGCAATATGACGCACGACAGTGATCTTGACGGGCGACCCCCCATGCTGACCGACGGCAAGCCGGTGGCCGGCCATGGCGATCTCACGGCCTGCGGCGCCACCTTGGTCGCCAGCCAGTCCCTCAACACTGACGCCTGACCGTCCCCGCGGGAGTTGCTCAATGCGCAAAAACCTCTGGCTTGGTGCGGCCCTGCTCGGCCTCATGGCGGCCGCGCTGTGGGTCTTCGTGGAACGGCCGTCCGTGCCGGATGGGATGGACGATCGCTGGTGGTCCCTCATCGTGTTGGCCTTGCTCGCCGGCGTGGCGCTGCTAGCCTTCCGTGCGGGCGCTCGCGAGGATCACTCCGCAAGCACGCCGGCTCCGGCCATCGCGTCTGGCGAAGGAGCCGTTGCCACCCCACCCGCGCGGCCGGTGCTGCTGGTGCGCGGCGCCGCCGTTGCCACCCGGTGCGGACACGATCCCGAGGCCGTGCTGCAGGCACTCGGCCCTCAACCGTCGATGCCGGAGCCAGATACGGACTGGCTTGACGACCAGGGGCTGCCCCGTCTGAGCGCCCGCTGTTCCACCCTCGACGTGTCCCGGGTGACCGCCGCATTGACGGCCTCGACCTCAGATGCCGCCGCCGGGCGTCCCGGGCTGGTGCGGGCTCTGGCCCTGCAGGCCGACGCGCTCGATGGCCTGCAAGCCGCTGTGCAAGCTCTGCCCTGCCATGGTGGGCTCGAGGTGCATTGGACCGTGCCGGACCACTGGAACGAAGAAGAACGCCGGAGGGCCCACGACTGGCTGATGAACGACCTGACGGCACGCCTGCCCCCGGATGCCGGCCCCGTGACCATCCGCCTCGTCGGTCCGGCTGGGCTCGGCGCCTCGCTCGATCGGCTGTGCCTGCGGACGCTCGGGCCCGACACGCCCCCATGCGAGTCTCGCGCGACCCTGGTCCTGGCCTGTGACTCGCTCATCGACCCCCAGCAGACCGCCAGCGCAGCCCTCCCCGGCGAAGCCGCGGCGGCCCTGCTGGTCGAGCCGCAGCTTCCCGACGAAACCTTGCCGCAGGAGGGTGTCCTGGCACGTGTGAGCTGGCCCGGCCTTCCCTCCTCGGCCTCCCCTTCGGAATGCTCGCTGCGGGATCTCGCGGCTCAAGTCCTGGACACGGCCTGCGAGGCCACGGTGGTCGGCCGGGTCCTCAGTGACGTCGGGCTGACGGGGCCCGAGGCCCGCCAGGTGCTCGATGCCACCGTCGAACTGCTGCCACAGCTCGATGTGGGCGAACGCCTGTGCCGCATCGGGCTCGCCTGCGGCGATCTGGGGTGCGCCGGACCGCTGGTGGCACTGGCTCTGGGCAGCCATGCCGCGCATCAGGACGGGGCTGCGGCCCTGCTCCTGCTGACCGGCCGACAACCGGCAACGGCCCTCCTGACGCCGATGCGCCCGGCCACCCCCTCCCCTGCCCGTGCAGCCTCGCATTGACTCCTGCCTGCCGATCCATGCAAAGCCTGTTGAACTTCTTCTCGCACCCCCTCACCCTTCGCGTGATGGGCTGGTTGGCGCTGGTGGGTTTCGTGAGCATCGGAACCTGGACTTTCGATCTGCCCGTGAGCTGGGCCCTGGGCGTGCTCGCCATCGTCACGCTGGTGATGCTCGTCCGCTGGGCCTTGCAGCGCCACAAGGCCCGGCGGGCAGCGAAAGAACTCGAGCAGGCCCTGGATGCCCAGCACGCCGAGGTTTCGCGGCTGGACGCGCAACGTCACCGTCGCGAAGAGGTGGCTGTCCTGCGCGAGCGCATGCGGCAGGCGATCCGCACGCTCCAGCGCTCCAGGCTCGGGCAGACCTCGGGGCGAGCCGCCCTCTACGAACTGCCTTGGTACATGGTCATCGGCAATCCGGCGGCCGGCAAGAGCTCGGCGATCGTCAAGTCCGGGTTGCGCTTCCCCTTCTCTGACGATGCCGGAAACATCATCCAGGGCATCGGGGGCACCCGCAATTGCGACTGGTTCTTCACCTCCGAAGGCATTCTGATCGACACCGCCGGCCGCTACAGCGTGCAGGACGAGGACCGGGACGAATGGCTGGGTTTTCTCGGTCTGCTGAAGAAGTATCGCCCCAAGGCACCGATCAACGGCATCGTGATCGCGGTCAGCGTGGCCGAGCTGGCGGCCCAGCGGCCGGAGGCCAACATCCGTCTGGCCAAGCAGTTGCGCCAGCGCATGCAAGAGCTCACCGACACACTCGAGGTCATTGCCCCGGTCTATGTCATGTTCACCAAGGCCGACCTCATCAGCGGGTTCGTCGAGTTCTTCGAGGACCGCGACCGTGGTGAGCGCGAGCGGGTCTGGGGCGCCACCCTGCCCTACGACGAGCAGGGGCGTGCCGATGCCCTCGGGCTGTTCGAACGTCATTTCGACGAACTCTACGAAGGGCTCAAAGCCGCGTCGGTGGCCCGCATGTCCATGCAGCGAGGCGAGAAGCTGCCGCCGGGCGTCCTGAGCTTCCCGCTGGAGTTCGCAGGCCTCAAGCCGGCGCTGTCCACCTTCATCGCGACCTTGTTCGAGGACAACCCCTACCAGTACCGCCCGAGCTTCCGCGGCTTCTACTTCACCAGCGCCGTCCAGGAGGGCGAATCCACCAGCCGGTCCAGCGAACGCGTCGCACGTCGCTTCGGTCTGAGCCTGCAGCCCGGCACCACGGCCAGCGTCTACTCGCATGCCGGCTTCTTCCTGAAGGATCTGTTCACCCGGGTCATCTTTGCCGACCGCCACCTGGTGCGCCAGCACCTCACGCAACCCCGGCGCCGCTGGCGCCAGGCTCGAAGGCGAGAGCTTCCGGACGTACGGAGATGACGAGCCGGTCCGTTGCCGGGAGGCCGTTCGCAGCGACCCTGAACTCAAGCCCCCCAAGCGATCGCAGCGTGACTTCGCCGG
>NZ_JBKBVU010000119.1:0-10193 GCF_046289365.1 Caldimonas sp.
ACCGCTTCGGCCGCGGCGACGGCACCGACTCCCTCCTCGACTACGGCGGCTCGGCCGATCGCATCGAGCTGGGCAGCGACATTGCCGCCGACCAGCTCTGGTTCCAGCGCAGCGGCAGTTCGCTGGTGGTGTCGGTGATCGGCACCTCCGACCGCATCACGGTGAACGGCTGGTACAGCAGCGACGCCTACAAGATCGAGACGCTGCAACTGGCCAACGGCCAGACGCTGGCGTCGACGCAGGTGCAGGCGCTGGTGGATGCGATGGCCTCGTTTGCACCGCCGGCTGCCGGTCAGACGACGCTGCCGGCGAACTACCAGAGTTCGCTGGGTGGGGTGATCGCTTCGAGCTGGAACTGACGCCGTTCACGCGCTGAGCGCCAGCCGGCATTCTTCGGAATGCCGGCTTTTCCCTTGGCCTGCGCGGCGCTGCATCACCTCACCGCCACCTCCACGAAACGGACTGTTCCGATCTGGCTCGCGCCGAACCCAGATCGTCTCAAGGTGTGGCAGTCTCCTTGTGCTCAGCGCTCGCCGCCTGACGGCAGGACCACCACCACAGTGCCGCGCCGGCAGCGATCATCGGCAGGCACAACCACTGGCCCATGCTGAGGTTCAGGGCCAGCAGGCCCAGGAAGCTGTCGGGCTCGCGGAAGTATTCGGCGATGAAGCGCAACACGCCATAACCCATCAGAAAGGCCCCAGAGACCTGCCCCGTGGCGCGGGGTTTGCGGGCATACCACCACAGCAGCACGAAGAGCAGCAGGCCCTCGAGCGCAAACTGGTACAGCGGCGACGGGTGGCGGGGGATGTCGGTGCCCGACTGCGGGAAGACCATGGCCCAGGGCAGGTTCGGGTCGGCCTCGCGTCCCCAGAGCTCGCCGTTGATGAAGTTGCCGATGCGGCCCGAAGCCAGGCCGGTGGGCACGCACGGTGCGATGAGATCGGTCACCTCGAAGAAGCGGCGCTTGCGCTGCCAGGCGAACAGCGCCACCGCGCCCATCACGCCGAGCAGGCCCCCATGGAAGGCCATGCCGCCCTTCCACACCGCGAAGATCTCCAGGGGATGGGCCATGTAGTAGCCAGGCTTGTAGAAGAGCACATAGCCCAACCGGCCGCCGATGATCACGCCCAGCACGCCGTAGAACAGCAGGTCCTCGACGTCGCGGCGTGTCCAGCCGGTGTCGGCATAAGGCGAACGCCCCACGCGGATCGAGGCCAGCCACAGAAAGAGGCCGAAGGCGACGAGGTAGGTCAGGCCATACCAATGGATGGCCACCGGCCCGATCTGCAGGGCCACGGGGTCGAACTGGGGATGCACGAGCATCAGGGGGTTTCCTTGTGGGACGATGGCGCGGCGGCCATCACATGGTCAACGAAGCGGCCCACGACCGGGGGCTGAGGCAGTCGCCACACCAGGCTGGTCTCGCAGGCCAAGCCCGCGTCCTCGACCGAGCGGTAGACGACCCCGGGGCGCTGCAGCCGCGTGACCGTCTCGGGCACCCAGGCCACGCCGATGCCGGCGGACACCAGGTTCACGATGGTCTGCATCTGGATGGCTTCCTGGGCGATGCGCGGGGCGGCCTGACGGTCGCGATAGAACGCAAGCATCGCATCATAAAGCGAGGGGCTGATGGCGCGCGGGAAGATCACCAGCGGGTCGTCCAGCACCTGCGTGGCCCGCAATGTCGGGTGAACGGCCAGCGGATGGTCGCCGGGCAGGGCCAGCACCAGCGGCTCCCCCTGCACCCGCACGGTGCCGAACCCGGCCAGTCGCTCGCCCGGCGCGTGCAGCACGAAGCCGGCGTCGATCTCGCCGGCTTCGAAGGCCGCCAGTTGCACATCGAGCGTGGCCTCGCGCAGGGCCAGTTCCACTCCGGGGTGGGCTTCGCGGAAGGTCTTGAGCCAGCCGGGCAGCGGGCCATAGCCGATGGTGGAGACAAAGCCCAGGCGCAGCCGCCCCAGCGTGCCCTGGGCCGCCGCGCGCGCCAGGGGCCCGAGCTGTTCGGCCTGCGCCAGCAGGCGGCGGGCCTGAGGCAGCAAGGCCAGACCCGCCGGGCTCAGCGCCACCGAGCGGCGCGTGCGGTGAAAGAGCGGCGCGCCCAGCAAGTCCTCGAGCTGACGGATGCCCATGGTGAGCGGCGGCTGGGTCATGTGCAGGCGCTCGGCCGCCCGGCCGAAATGCAGCTCCTCGGCGACGGCCACGAATTGCCTGAGATGGCGCAGCTCCAGCATTGATTTACCAGACGAATCAGAATTGCTTGAAAGATATATTGGAGTCGATTGTGCCAGCGCTGCATACTGTGCGCCGACCGGCCTTCTGCGGTCTTGTTCCCCACGATTCCCACTCCGAGGACGAGCCATGAACTACAACCGCCGCTCGAAGAACATCACCGAGGGCGTCGCCCGCGCGCCCAACCGCTCCATGTACTACGGCATGGGCTACAAGGAGGAGGACTTCGGCAAGCCCATGATCGGCGTGGCCAACGGCCACTCGACCATCACGCCGTGCAACTCCGGGCTGCAACGCCTGGCCGATGCGGCCGTGGAAGGTCTGAAGGCGGCCGGCGCCAACCCGCAGGTCTTCGGCACGCCCACGATCAGCGATGGCATGGCCATGGGCACCGAGGGCATGAAGTACTCGCTGGTGTCGCGCGAGGTGATCTCCGACTGCGTGGAGACCTGCGTGGGCGGCCAGTGGATGGACGGCGTGATGGTCATCGGCGGCTGCGACAAGAACATGCCCGGCGGCATGATGGGGATGCTGCGCGCCAATGTGCCCAGCCTGTACATCTACGGCGGCACCATCCTGCCCGGCAAGTACAAGGGCCAGGACCTGAACATCGTCAGCGTGTTCGAGGCGGTGGGCCAGTTCACCGCCGGCAAGCTCAGCGAGGACGACTTCTGCGAGATCGAGCGCCGTGCGATTCCAGGCAGCGGCTCGTGCGGCGGCATGTACACCGCCAACACGATGAGCTCGTCTTTCGAGGCGCTGGGCATGAGCCTGCCCTACTCGTCCACGATGGCCAACGTCGAGGACGAGGTGGTCGAGAACGTGAAGCGGGCCGCCGCGGTGCTCGTGGAAGCCGTCAAGAAGGACCTCAAGCCGCGCGATATCGTCACGAAGCAGTCGATCGAGAATGCCGTGGCGGTGATCATGGCCACCGGGGGCTCGACCAACGCGGTGCTGCATTACCTGGCGATCGCACATGCGGCCGGCGTGGACTGGACCATCGACGACTTCGAGCGCATGCGCCGGAAGATTCCCGTGCTGTGCGACCTCAAGCCCAGCGGCAAGTACCTGGCCATCGACCTGCACCGTGCGGGTGGCATCCCGGCGGTGATGAAGGAGCTGCTCAAGGCCGGCCTGCTGCACGGCGAGTGCATGACCATCACTGGCAAGACAGTGGCCGAGAACCTGGCCGACGTGCCGGACCTTTCACCCGACCAGGACGTGATCCGCCCGGTGAGCAACCCGATCTATGCGCAGGGGCATTTGGCGATCCTGAAGGGCAACCTGGCGCCCGAGGGCAGCGTGGCCAAGATCACGGGCTTGAAAAACCCGAAGATCACCGGCCCGGCCCGTGTGTTCGATGATGAACAGTCGGCCCTGGCGGCCATCATGGCCAATCAGATCAAGCCCGGCGATGTGATGGTGCTGCGCTATCTCGGCCCCAAGGGCGGGCCGGGCATGCCCGAGATGCTGGCGCCCACCAGCGCGCTGATCGGCCAGGGTCTGGGTGAATCGGTGGGCTTGATCACCGATGGGCGCTTTTCCGGCGGGACCTGGGGCATGGTGGTGGGCCATGTCGCACCGGAAGCCGCCGAAGGGGGAACGATCGCCCTGGTGCATGAAGGCGACACCATCACCATCGACGCCCACACGCTGAGTTTGCATCTGCACGTCAGCGACGAGGAACTGGCCCGCCGCCGAGCCGCCTGGACGCCGCCGGCACCACGCTACACCCGCGGCGTGCTGGCCAAGTTCGCGAAGCTGGCCAGCAGCGCGAGTTCGGGAGCCGTGCTCGACAAGTTCGAGTGAGCAAGCGTCAGATTCTCCGCTTGCGCGGCTCTTGCCCCAGAGCGGCCAGGTTCTTCTTGCGCCGCTCTTTCTTCCTCTCTTCCAGCTTGTCCATCTCGCGGCGCTTGGTGTAGCCCGAAGCATCGGCCCAGGCCCACCAGGCCACTGCCAGCGCAAACGGTGACAGGATGATCCACCACGACCATTGCGCCACGGCACCGAACTCGGCCAACTTCAGCACGATCAGCAAGACACCCAGGACGATGAAATACATGCAGGACTCCGCGGGGCTGTAAGGGCCATGGGCTCGGACGCCCAACCGGGCACCGGGCGCAAAGCCTAGAATGCATGGGTGCGACTGTCAATCAACCCCCACGATCGCCGGAAAGACGACATGAAGCCTCTTCTCGCCCTCGCTGCCCTCGCCTGCCTGAGCACACCCGTCCTGGCCAGCCAGCAACTGGCCCAGCAAAAGGCCTGCATGGCCTGCCACGCTGCGGACAAGAAGCTGGTCGGCCCCTCGTTCAAAGATATCGCGGCCAAGTACGCCGGCCAGAAGGATGCCGTCAACAAGCTGGCCCAGAAGGTCATCAAGGGCGGGGTCGGCGTCTGGGGCCAGGTGCCCATGCCGGCCAACGCCTCGGTCAGCGAGGCCGATGCCAAGACCCTCGTGCAGTGGATCCTGACGCACAAGTGATCCGCGCCGCGCAACGGGCCTGAGCCGACACCCCGCCCTGGCGGGGTGTCGGCCTTTCAGGGAAGCAATTCGGCGGCCAGCCAACCGCGCAGACTGTTGAGGAAGGCCAGCCCTTGTGCCTGCGGCAGTTCGTCGCGGTGCACCACCTGCTCCACCAGGCGGCCGTCACGCAGCGCCATCGCCCGGCCGATGCCACCCAGCAGGCCGCACGACAGCGGCGGCGTGACCCAGCGGCCGTGCAGTTTCACGGCGACATTGCCCCGGGTGAACTCGGTCAGTTCGCCGGCCTCGTTCCACAGCAAAGTGTCGAAGACCGCCGGATCGGTGGGGGCCAAGGCGTCGTAGTGCGCGCGCCGTGTGGTCTTGAAGCGCACGAATTCGCTGCCGGCCGCCTGGAAGGGCCGCTCGGCCAGCCGGACCCGCACCGGTGGCACCACATCGTGCAACGCGAAGGCCTCGGCCCGGCAGCTTCCGTCGGCCCCGGCCAGCAGCCTCACGCGCCACAGACCTGCGGGGTGTGTGGCGACCAGCCGGTCCAGGGCCTGGGCGGCCGCCTGCGGCTGCCAGGTGAATCCGAAATGCCGTGCGGCGGTGGCCATGCGCGCCAGATGCTCGTCACGGTGCACCACGTGGCCGGCCTCCAGCCGCATCGTCTCCAGCAGCTCGAAGGCCGACTGTGCCCTCACGAGGAAGGCCTGCTTGCTGCGCCATTCCGCCCACTCGCCCGCTGCGTCGGCGTCGGCCGTGATGCCGCTGCCGATGCCGCAGCGGGCCTGCCCGGCCTGGAGGCTCACGGTGCGGATGGGCACGTTGAAGGTGGCCGAGCCGCCAGGTCGCACCACCCCGACGGCCCCGCAATAGACCCCGCGCGGCCCCGCCTCGAGCTGGCCGATCCAGTGCATGGCCCGCAGCTTGGGCGCGCCGGTGACCGAGCCGCAGGGAAAGAGCGCCTGGAAAATATCGACCAGCCCCACCCCCGCCCGGGTGCGTGCGACCACGTCCGACGTCATCTGCCAGACGGTCGGCAGGGCCTGGATATGGAACAGACGGGGCACCTGCACGCTGTGCGGCTGGGCCACGCGCGAGAGATCGTTGCGGATCAGGTCCACGATCATCAGGTTCTCGGCGCGCTCCTTCTCGCTGGTGCGCAGATGTTCGGCTCGGCGTGCGTCGGCCTGCGGGTCCGCCTCCCGTGCGGCGGTGCCCTTCATCGGCCGCGAGAGCAGCCGGTCGTCGCGCCAGTCGAAAAAGAGTTCGGGCGAGACCGACAGCACCTGCTGCGTGCCCGTGTCGAGGTAGGCGGCATAGCCGTCGGGCTGGGCCCGCAGCAAGGCCTGGAACAGCGCCAGGGGCTCGCCCGAGAACGGACTGCGCCATGGCGCGGTGAAGTTGATCTGATAGACCTCGCCATCGGCGATGGCGGCGTGGATGCGCGCAATCGCCCGGTCAAAGCCGGTGCGGTCGATGCCGGCCGTCCAGGACAAGGGCTCGTACCGCAGGGGCGAGGGGGCAGGCCAGGGCTGGGCACGGTCGAAGACCCCGAACCAGGCCAGGCGTCCGTCGGGCCGATGGGCCTGCATCGCGCGATCAAAGGCCGGCGCCGCCTCGTACGCGACAAAGCCCACACACCATCGGCCCTGCCGGGCTTCGGCCTCGACCCGTTGCAGCACGAGCGGCACCTCGTCGAGTGTGTCCGCCTGGAGCACCGCCAGCGGGTCAAAGAAGGCCAGGCGCTCTCGCGCCGCCCCCTCGACGGGCGCGATGAAATCGATCAGCGCGGTGGGGGCAGCGGACACGGGCGCAGGACAGCGATGGCATCGGGGCCGACAGTCTAGCGCCCGCGAAAGGCCCGCGTGGGACTGCGCCAAGGGCTGAAGCCCCCCCAAAGCGCTGCGCACTCGCCGCTGCCGCGGCGCCTCGATCAGTTGGACTGCGCCAACTGATCGAGGATGGCGGGGTTCTCCAGCGTGCTGGTGTCTTGGGTGATGGGCTCGCCCTTGGCGATCGAGCGCAGCAGGCGGCGCATGATCTTGCCCGAGCGGGTCTTGGGCAGGTTGTCGCCGAAGCGGATGTCCTTGGGCTTGGCAATCGGGCCGATTTCCTTGGCCACCCAGTTGCGCAGCTCATTGGCAATCTTCTTGGCTTCTTCGCCGGTGGGACGCGGACGCTTGAGCACGACGAAGGCGCAGATGGCCTCGCCGGTGGTCTCGTCCGGGCGGCCCACCACCGCAGCCTCGGCCACCAGCTCGGTGCAGCTCACCAGGGCGGATTCGATCTCCATCGTGCCCATGCGGTGGCCCGAGACGTTGAGCACGTCGTCGATGCGGCCCGTGATGGTGAAGTAGCCGGTCCGGGCGTCGCGACTGGCGCCGTCACCAGCCAGGTAGTAGCCCTTGAGCTCGGGTGGGTAATAGCTTTTCTTGAAGCGCTCCGGGTCGCCCCAGATGGTGCGGATCATGCTGGGCCAGGGCTTCTTGATCACCAGGATGCCGCCCTGGCCGTTGGGCACGTCCTGGCCGGTCTCGTCGACGATGGCCGCGGCGATGCCCGGGAAGGGCAGCGTGCACGACCCCGGCACCAAAGGCGTCGCCCCCGGCAGGGGAGTGATCATGTGGCCACCGGTTTCGGTCTGCCACCACGTATCCACGATGGAACAACGCCCACCGCCGACATTGTCGTGGTACCACTCCCAGGCCGCGGGGTTGATTGGTTCGCCCACCGAACCCAGGATGCGCAGGCTGGAGAGGTCGTAGCGCTTGGGGTGCACCGCCTCGTTGCTCTCGGCCGCCTTGATGAGCGAGCGGATGGCCGTCGGGGCGGTGTAGAAGATCGTGACCTTGTGGTCCTGGATCATGCGCCAGAAGCGGCCGGCGTCCGGGAAGGTGGGCACGCCTTCGAAGACGATCTCGGTGCCGCCCAGGGCCAGGGGGCCGTAGGTGATGTAGGTGTGGCCGGTGACCCAACCAATGTCGGCCGTGCACCAGAAGATGTCGTTGTCCTTGAGGTCGAAGGTCCACTTGGTGGTGAGCGCCGCATGCAGCAGGTAGCCGCCGGTGCTGTGCTGCACGCCCTTGGGCTTGCCAGTGGAGCCCGAGGTGTAGAGCAGAAAGAGCGGGTGCTCGGCCTCGACCCATTCAGGCTCGCAGGTGGCGGCCTGGTTCTGCGTGACCTCGTGCAGCCACAGGTCGCGCGCCGGGTCGAAGGGCACGCTGCCGCCGGTGCGGCGGTAGACGATGACCTTGCGGATGGTTTCGCAGCCGCCCAGGCCGAGGGCCTCGTCGACGATGGCCTTGAGCGGCAAGTGCTTGCCGCCGCGCACTTGCTCGTCGGCGGTGAGCACCATCACGGCGCCGGCGTCCTGGATGCGGTCGCGCAGCGACTGGGCCGAGAAACCACCGAAGACCACCGAGTGGGTGGCACCGATGCGGGCACAGGCCTGCATGGCCACCACGCCCTCGACCGACATGGGCATGTAGATCACCACGCGGTCGCCCTTCTTCACGCCCTGGGCCTTCAGCGCATTGGCCAGACGGCAGGTGCGCTCCAGCAGCTCGCGGTAGGTGACGCGGGTGACCTGGCCGTTGTCGGCTTCGAAGAGGATGGCCACCTTGTCGCCCAGGCCGCGCTCGACGTTGCGGTCCAGGCAGTTGTACGAGGCGTTGAGCGTGCCGTCCTCGAACCACTTGTAGAACGGGGCATTGCTGCCGTTCAGCACCTTCGTGAAGGGCTGCTTCCAGCTCACCATCTCGCGCGCCAGGCGGGCCCAATAGCCTTCGTAGTCGGCTTGCGCCTCGGCACAGAGCTTTTCGTAGGCCGCCATGCCGGACACGTGCGCGCCGGCGACGATCTGGGCGGGCGGTGGGTAGAGTTTGCTCTGCGGGTCGGACATGGGTGCGTCTCCTGTGGGTGGTCGGTCAATCCGCTGAGTACCAAACCTTAAGGGGAAGCTCTTACGAAAGGCTGACTCCCCGGCCCTCCGGTTTTACCCTGACGTGCAGCGGCCCCCAAGGCCTGGAATACTGCCGCCCGCGCGGCCGCGCGGGCTCGGTTGCAAGTGTCGGCTGGCCCTAGAATCCGCGACATTCCGTAGTATCCCTAGGCCATCGATGAGTGCCATTCCCGATCCCCGGGCCACCCGGCTGCGCCCGCTGCCCAACCTGATCTTCGCCAGCCGCTGGCTGCAACTGCCCCTGTACCTGGGCCTGATCGTCGCCCAGGGCGTCTACGTGTTCCACTTCTGGGTGGAGCTGGTCCACCTGCTCGAGGCCGCCTTCGGCAGCCAGGCGGCGCTGGACAAGCTGGTCACCAGCATCGGCTACAAGGCCGACGCCCAGGTCACTGCGCTGAACGAGACCATCATCATGCTCGTGGTGCTGGCGCTGATCGACGTGGTGATGATCTCCAACCTGCTGATCATGGTGATCGTGGGCGGCTACGAGACCTTCGTCTCACGCCTGCACCTGGAGGGCCACCCGGATCAGCCGGAGTGGCTCAGCCACGTCAACGCCTCGGTGCTGAAGGTCAAGCTGGCCACGGCCATCATCGGGATCTCATCGATCCACCTGCTCAAGACCTTCATCAACGCCGCCAATTACGACGAGAAGGTGCTGATCTGGCAGACCCTGATCCACATCGCCTTCCTGTTTTCGGCCCTGGCGATCGCCCTGGCCGACCGGCTGATGAGCCATACCGCTGCGTCCAACATGCATTGAGGCCAGGCCATGAAGCGCTGGGTGCCCACCCGTGAGCAGTTGCTGGCGTCGCGCTGGCTGCGCCCGGTGGCGCACCGCCTGCAAGACGAGCACCTGTGGCACCTCGACCGCGGCAGCGTTGCACGCGCCGTGGGCATCGGCCTGTTCTTCGGCTTCATGCTGCCGTTCGCGCAGTTCCTGTTCGCGGTGGTCACGGCGGTCTTCCTGCGGGCGAACGTGGCGGTGGCGGCCGCCTCGACCCTGGTGACCAATCCCTTCACCTTCCCGCCGGTGTACTGGCTGGCCTACCAGATCGGCCGGTGGATCCTGGGCAGCGAGCGCGGCGAGGTGGTGGCCCAAGCCCTGGAGGCCCATGTGGAGACCCTGGCCGCCCAGCAAGGCTGGTGGCAGGCGCTGTGGCAGTCCATCCAATCCACCGGCACTCCACTGGTGCTGGGCTTGGCCGTGCTGGCCGTGAGCAGCTCGGTGCTGGGCTATCTTGCGGTGTGGCTGCTGTGGCGGCCGCACCCCCGCACGGACACGCAGCCCCCGGGGCCCTGATCGCCCCGGGGAACTTTCGGGCCGCGGATGGCTCCATGCCGGGATCGTGCGTCGCGGCGCTGCCGCGGCGAGTCCGTTTTTTTGCCATGCCCGGCGGCCTGCGCGTCGTCAGGTTGGCGCCAACGCGCGCAACTGCCCGATGGTTACAACGACAACGAGCGCGCCAGTCCACCTGCCCCCGGACACCGGCAGCCTCGGTTGGGCCGGTCGCGGGGGGTTCGTCG
>NZ_JBKBVU010000334.1:0-1989 GCF_046289365.1 Caldimonas sp.
GCCAGGTGCTGCGGTCGGCAATGCCGTAGCCGTTGAGCCGTTCGTAGAGCTGGCCGGCAGTGCCTTGCCAGTGAAGGGGCCACACGCGCTCGGCCAGCAGCTTGTCCAAGGCTTGCGCGACCGGGTTGCTCTCCAGGGCCCGGTCGATGCCGGCGCGCACGAGTTCGGCGTACTGCTGCTGGAACTCGCCCGGCGCGAAGCCCAGCACGCGGGCCACGGCCTCGCCCAGTCGCTCGAAATCGGCCATGCGCTGCTTGTGGGTCAGGTGCACAGAGGGCAGCACGGCCAGCGCGGCGGCAAAGAGGTCGAGCAGGCCGCCGAAGACGCGCGGCTGATCCCGCTCCCAGCCAGCGTGGGTGTCGGCGTCGTCCCGCCGCGCCTCGGCGGGAATGCGCGGCAGATCGATGTGGATCACCCGATCGATCAGGTCGGGCCGGGTGGCCACCACGGCGATGCCGTTCATCATCACCGGTCGTTTGCACTCCAGCACATGCTCTTCGCCGTTCGTGTAGAACTGACGCGAGGCAAAGCCGCCGCCGGTGCTCAAGGTGCACAGGGCATCTTGCTGCTCGGGTGTCAGGGTCGAGAGGTTCTCGTAGGAAACCATCCATGCGTTGGCGGCAGCGACGAAGATGTCCTCCACTGTCTTCGGCCGGCCGCGCAGGCCCACCTTGTTCGGATCGATGAGGCTGCGCAGCACCGACTGTGTGGTGGACTTGGCCGATCCCTGCTCGCCCACCAGTTCCAGCACCGGGAATGGCGTGTCCGGACGCAGGCAGTCCAGCAGCCACGCCAGCACCATCACCCGGCGCTCGGGCGGGATGTTGGTATGCCGCCAAAGCAGCCCCACATCGCCATCGCGCGCGGGCATGGGCAACGGACGCATCGACGGCGTGCGGGTGAACAGCACCGGCGACTCGGCCACCACCTGCCAGCCAGAAGGCGTGACGACCACGGCCTGCCAGTGCGCATCGCACAGGTCGATCACGTAGCCGTCTTGCCAGCGCGCGACGCGCACGTGCACCGCCACCTCGTCGCCGTCATTGAGGCCCGCAGCCGCCAGGGTCGCCAGTGCCGCCTTCATCGTGCCCTCGGCCACGCCGGCCTCGCAGGCACGCCAGTAGGCCGCGCGCAGCCAGTCTTCGAAGCCCGAGGACGGCACGCGCCAGACCTCACGGCGCCCGGGCAGACGGATGACTGCCACCGCCTTGCGGTCGGCGTCGTGGTGCAGCTGGCATTGGGCGCGGGCCAGGGCCACCAGCTCATCGAGGGTCGAGCGTTCGTCGGCGGCCCCCGGGTCCGCTCCGCGCGTGGCGCGGTCCAGCGCCGTCACCGAGCACGCCGGATTGACCTGCTTGGCCTTGTGGCGCAGCCGCTGGTAGGCCGCCAGATCCTGCGCACGCAGAGCCGTCAGCGCCGCGATGACGGGCGGCTCGAAGAGGGCGCCCACATCCTCGCGCAGCCGCTCGATGGCGCCTTCCACGAGCCGCAGCGGATCGCAGGCCTCGTTTTGCGCGGGCGGCAACAAATAGACGTCACCATCACCATCGTCACCACCGCCACAGCGGTGATAGTCGTGAAGGTCGTGAGGGTCGGCCACGCCCGTTGTGGCGGCCGCGGAAAAAGGATGCCCCGCCACGCCTCAAGCCTCCGGACGGCGGGCCAGCTCGGCGGTGCTGTGGATGCGGCGGCTGTGGGCCTTGAGCCAGGCCAGCACATCGGCCTTGCGGTAGCGCACGCTGCGGCCGATCTTGGTGAGCACCGGCCCGCCGCCGTGCGTGGCCGCCCACTCCAGCCAGCCCACGGTGTAGCCGAGACCCGCGGCGGTGGTCTTGCGGTCCAGCAGCGCTTGGTCGGGCGCGCGCCAGAACTCGGCGCGCAAATCAGCGGCGTTGGTCGATCGGGCGGCTTGGAACCGTTTGGGCATTTCGGCATTCCTTCGGGCTCGTTTGGAATGCCGCCAGTGTTGGCGGGGTCGGTGCCGACACC
>NZ_JBKBVU010000120.1:0-10089 GCF_046289365.1 Caldimonas sp.
CCGCGCCCGCCTGGGCGGCGGCTGCGCCCCGCCTGGCCGCCAGTTGGCGCCGCAGCGACCACCAGCACCAGGTGGGCTGGCTGCGCCCCGATCCGTCCCGCGGCCAGTGGCAGGTGGAAGCGGCCCTGGAGGTGCCCACCCGGGCGCATGGCGTGTGGATCGGCCCTGCGGGCGAACTCTATGCGGCGGCCCGCCGCCCGGGCGACTGGCTGCTGCGGTGGGTGCCCGGCCGCGAGCCCCGGTGGGCCTGGATGCCGCCCGAGCGCACGCTCAACGGCCATGTGCTGCTGCATCCCGAGGGCCGCGTGCTGCTGACCACCGAAACCGATCTGGACACCGGCATGGGCTGGGTGGCCGTGCGCGCGGCCGACACGCTGGAGCCGCTGCACGCCTGGCCCACCCGCGGCCGCGATCCGCACCAACTGCTGTGGGACCGTCATCACCCCGACCGCCTGTTCGTGGCCAACGGCGGCATCGAGACGCGGCCCGAGACGGGGCGGCAGAAGCTCGCGCTCGAGGCGATGGACGCCTCGCTCGTCTGCCTGGACACGCGCCGCGGCGAGCTGCGCGGCCAATGGCGGCTGGAGGACACCCGTCTGAGCCTGCGGCACCTGGCCTGGAGCGGTGACCGCCTGGGCGTGGCGCTGCAGGCCGAGCATGACGACGAGGCCCGTCGCCAGGCCGCCCCCTTGCTGGCGCTGCTGGGGCCCCAAGGGCTGCGCGCCGTGCCGTTCGATCGACCCTTGGCCGGCTACGGTGGCGACATCGCCGGCACGCCCGAGGGCTTTGCGGTGGGCTGCCCGCGCGCGGGCGGCGTGGCGCTGTACCACCGCGACGGCCGGCCGTGCGGCTGGGTCGCGTGGCCCGAGGCCTGTGCGCTGGCCACCGATGCGCAGGGCCGGCTGTGGATGGGCGGCCATCCCGGCGCCGGCACCGACGCCGAGCGGCTGGCGCTGCCCGATTTGCGCCTGGACAATCACTGGCGGGTCTGAGCCAGGTGACCACCGCCGCCCTTCTGGCATCCCACGAGGGCGCCGTCTGCGTCTTGCGGTTAAGCTCAGTCTTTCCGTTTCCGCACCGGTCCCGATGATCACCGTCCACCACCTCAACAACTCCCGCTCACAGCGTGTGCTGTGGATGCTCGAAGAGCTGCAACTGCCCTACGAGATCCGCCACTACCAGCGCGACCCCAAGACCATGCTGGCCCCGCCCGAGCTGCGCCAGGTGCATCCGCTGGGCAAGTCGCCGGTGATCACCGATGGCGAGCTGGTGCTGGCCGAGTCCGGCGCCATCCTCGAATACCTGGTCGATCGCTACGGAGAGGGCCGCTTCAAGCCCCAGCCCGGCACCCCCGAGGCCCTGCGCTACACCTACTGGATGCACTTTGCCGAAGGCTCGGCGATGCCGCCGCTGCTGATGAAGCTGGTGTTCGATTCGGTGGAGAAGAAGTCGCCGCGGCTCGTGCGTCCCATCGCCGCGGGCATCGCGCGCAAGGTCAAGGACCTGATCGTGACGCCCAACATCCGACGCCACCTCGAGTACATGGAGTCCGAACTCGCCGAGCGCCCCTGGTTTGCGGGGGACGAGTTCACCGCCGCCGACATCCAGATGAGCTTCCCGCTGGAGGCCTCGGCCGCGCGGGGCGGCCTGGATGCGCGCTACCCGCTGCTCACCCACCTGCTGCAGCGCATGCAGGCCCGCCCGGCCTACCAGCGCGCGCTGGCCAAGGGCGGGCCCTACCGGCTCGGCTGAGCATGAACCCGGTGCTCGTCGAGGCTTGGCGCGGGCGGGCGGTGGAGTCCTTTCACCGTGGCTCGCTGGTGGTGGTCGATCCCGACGGCCGCGTGGTGGGCTCGCTGGGCGATGTGCAGCGGCCCGTCTTCCCGCGCTCGGCCATCAAGGTGCTGCAGGCCCTGCCGCTGGTGGCCAGCGGCGCGGCCGAGGCCCTGGGGCTGACGGACGCCGAACTGGCCCTGGCCTGCGCCTCGCACAACGGTGAGCCCGGCCATGCCGACACCGCCGCCGGCATGCTGCGCCGTCTGGGCCTGGACGAGGCGGCCCTGGAATGCGGCGCCCACTGGCCCGGCCTGGAGGCCGCCGGCCGCGCCCTGGCGGCCGCGGGGCGCGAGCCCACCGCCTTGCACAACAACTGCTCGGGCAAGCATGCGGGCTTCCTGTGCCTGGCCTGTGCGATGCAGGGCGGCGCGAAGGGCCCCGACCTGCAGCGCTTCGTGCGCGGCTATGTGCAGCCCGACCACCCGGTGATGCGCGAGGTGGGTGCCGCCATCGAGGCCGCCACCGGTGAACGCCTGGACAACGCCCCCATGGGCATCGACGGCTGCTCCATCCCCACCTACGCCTTGCCGCTCAAAGCCTGGGCGCTGGCCTTTGCCCGTGTGGCCACCGGGCAAGGCCTGAGCGAGGACCATGCCCGTGCCGCGCAGCGCTTGCGTCAGGCGGTGGCCCGCTCGCCCTTTCACGTGGCCGGTACCGGCCGCTTCGACACGCGCGTGATGGAGCGCCTGGGCGAGCGTGTCTTCTGCAAGGTCGGGGCCGAAGGGGTCTACGGTGCCGCGCTGCCCGAGCTGGGCCTGGGCGTGGCGCTGAAGATGGACGACGGCAACACCGCGCGTGCGGCCGAGGTGGTGATGGCCGCGGTGATCGAGGCTTTGCTGCCGCTGTCCGAGGACGACCGGCGTTTCATGCGCGGCCTCAGCGAGGGGGTCTTGCGCAACTGGCGCGGCATCGAGGTGGGCGCGTTGCGTGCGAGCCCCAGTTTGCGTGCCTTCAGCTTGGCATGAAGCGCTTGCTGCGTGCGATCGACATCAGGATGCCCAGGCCCAGGCCGAGCGTGACCATCGCCGTGCCGCCGTAACTGATGAAGGGCAGGGGCACCCCCACCACGGGCAGGATGCCGCTGACCATGCCCATGTTCACGAAGGCATAGGTGAAGAAGATCAGCGTCACCGCGCCGGCCATCAGGCGGGCGAACAGCGTGGGCGCCTCGCTGGCGATCATCAGGCCGCGGAAGATCAGGAAGAGGAAGCCCAGGATCAGGACCAGGTTGCCCACGAGGCCGAACTCCTCGGCGTAGGCCGCGAAGATGAAGTCGGTGGTGCGCTCGGGGATGAATTCCAGATGGGTCTGGGTGCCGTTCATGAAGCCCTTGCCGGTCAGACCCCCCGAGCCGATGGCGATCGTGCCCTGGATGATGTGGAAACCCTTGCCCAACGGGTCCTTCGTGGGGTCGAGCAGGGTGCACACGCGCTGGCGCTGGTATTCGTGCAGCACCTTCAGGTCCACCCCGGGGGCGCACAGGCGCTCTTCCAGGCTCACCAGCGCCACGATGCCGATGGCCCCGGCGGCCAGCACCGGGATCACCAGCTTCCACGACAAGCCGGCGAAGAAGATCACTGCCAGGCCGGCCGCGAGCACCAGCAGCGAGGTGCCCAGGTCAGGCTGGCGCAGGATCAGGCCTACCGGCACGGCCAGGATCACCGCGGCCACCAGGAAGTCCGGCACCCGCAACTGCCCCTCGCGGCGCTGGAACCACCAGGCCAGCATCAAGGGCAGCGCGATCTTCATGATCTCGCTGGGCTGGATCACGGTGACACCCACGTGCAGCCAGCGTGTGGCGCCCTTGCGCGTGATGCCAAAGAACTCCACGCCCAGCAGCAGGGCCACACCCACGACATACAGCGGCACGGCCACCCGCATGATCTTGTGCGGCGGCACCTGCGCCACCACGAAGACCACGCCGGCGGCGACCAGCATGTTGCGGGCATGGTCGGCGAAGCGGCTGCCATGGTCGTAGCCGGCCGAGTACATGATGAGCAGCCCGGCGCCGCACAGCAGCAGCACCGCGGCGGTGAGGGCCGGGTCGAAGCCGAAGAGCACGGGCTTGAGCCGCTGCCACAGCGAGGGGCGTTCGAAGGTGACCTTCATGGCGCACGCGCCGCGCCGGGCGCGGTCGAGACGGGGGTGGCCGAGGCCGGGTCGTCGGCGGGCAGGGCAAGGGCCGGGGCGCTGATGCGGCTGCCGTCCAAGGCCGAGGAGACGGGTTGTACCGGCACACTGGCGGCCAGGCGCGGGGTGCCCACGGGGGCGGCCGCCTCGCCGCGCTGCACCGCGGCAATGTCCTGCTCGCTGGGGTACAGGCCCTCGAGCCAGTAGTCGAACACCCGCCGGGTGATGGGCGCGGCCGACTGCGCACCGAAGCCGGCGTTCTCGACGATCACCGCCACCGCGATGCGCGGCGCTTCCACCGGCGCGAAGGCCACGTACAGAGCGTGGTCGCGCAAGTACTCGGCCAGCTTGGCGGCGTTGTAGCGCTCGTTCTGGCGGATCGAGACGGCCTGCGCCGTGCCGGTCTTGCCGCCGCTGCGGTAGGGCGCGCCGACGAAGCTGCGCGTGGAGGTGCCTTCCTGCGTGACCGCGTACATGGCCTCGAGCACCACTTTCACATGCTCGGGCTTGAGCGCCAGCGGGCTCAGCGGCTCGTGGTTCACTGCGCGGGCCTCGTGGGTGACCGCATCGCGGATCTCGCGCACCACATGGGGCTTGTAGCGCTGGCCGCCCGAGGCCAGCGTGGCCATCGCATGGGCCAGTTGCAGCATCGTGAAACTGTTGTAGCCCTGGCCGATGCCCAGCGAGATGGTCTCGCCCGCATACCAGCGCTGCTGCTCGGGCCGGCGGTAGGTGTTGCGCTTCCAGGCGGTGGATGGCAGCACGCCGCGGGCCTCGCCCAGCAGGTCGATGCCGGTGAGCTGGCCGAAGCCGAAAGGCGCCATCTGGTCGTGGATGAGATCCACGCCCATCTCGTTGGCCAGGGTGTAGTAGTAGACGTTGCTCGACTTCACGATCGAGCGGCGCAGATCCACCATGCCCAGCCCGGTGTCGCCATGGCTGCGGAAGCGGTGGTTGCCAAAGACGAACACGCCGGTGTCCAAGATGGCCTGGCTGGCCGAGCGCGTGCCGGTGTTCAGCGCGGCCAGCGCCATGAAGGGCTTGTAGGTGGAGCCCGGCGGATAGGTGCCGCGCAGCGCGCGGTTGAGCAGCGGCCGATCGATCGATTCGTTCAGTGCGCGCCAGTTCTCCACATCGATGCCTTCGACGAAGAGGTTGAGGTCGAAGGTGGGCTTGCTCACGAAGGCCAGCACCTCGCCGGAACGCGGGTCGATGGCCACCAGCGCGCCGCGCCGCTCGCCGAAGAGCTGCTCGACCAGGGCCTGCAGCTTGATGTCGATCGACAGCACCACGGTGTGGCCGGGTGTGGCCGGGCTGGAGCGCAGCCGTCGCACGGCGCGCCCGCCGGCGCTGGTCTCGACCTCCTCGAAGCCGGTGGTGCCGTGCAGCTCGCGCTCGTAGGCCTGCTCCACACCCAGCTTGCCGATGTACTCGGTGCCACGGTAGTTGGCCAGCTCCTCCTCGGGCCAGTCCTCCATGGCCTTCTTCTCGGCCTGGTTGATGCGGCCGATGTAGCCCACCACGTGGCTGCCCACGTCACCGAGCGGGTAGTGGCGGAACAGCCGCGCCTTCACGTCCACGCCCGGGAAGCGGTAGCGTTGCGCGGCAAAGCGCGCCACCTCCTCGTCGCTGAGCCGGGTGCGCACCGGCAGCGAGTCCAGCCCCTTGGTCTCTTCCATCAGGCGCTTGAAGCGCCGGCGGTCGGACGGGCCGATGTCCACCAGCTCGGCCAGCGCATCGATCGTGGCGTCCAGGTCGTCCACCTTCGACGGCGTGATCTCCAGCGTGTAGGCCGCATAGTTGCGCGCCACGACGATGCCGTTGCGGTCCAGGATGAGCCCGCGGTTGGGCGGGATGGGCAGCACCGCGATGCGGTTGTTCTCGGCGCGCGCGCTCAGCTCCTCGTGCCGTAGCACCTGCAGATACACCAGCCGCGCAGCCACCAGAGCGAAGCACACCAGCACCAAGGCAGCGGCGAACAGCAGCCTCGCTCGAAAGCGCGACAGCTCAAGCTCGACATCCTTCAACTCGGTCATCGCGGTCACAGCGGACGGTTCTCGTCCGGATCGGGCGCGCGGCGCTGCGGAGCCAGCAGCACCCAGCTCGCCAGAGGCCACAGCAGCGCCTCGAACACCGGGGCCAGCAGCAGCTCCCACCCGGGGAAGATGCCACCGGCGGCCAGCCGGATCAAGACGAGCGAGGCATGGGCCGCGAAGAACAGCGGCAGGATCTGCACGGCCTGCTCCAGCACCGAAAACCACAGCAGCCGGCGGTGGATGGTGATCGCGAAATAGCTCAGCAGCGTGTAGGCCAGCGCGTGCTGGCCCAGCAGCGCGCCGTCGTGCACGTCCATCAGCAGTCCGAAGACGAAGGCCGCGCCGATGCCGATGCGCCGCGGCTGGTGCACGTTCCAGAACACCAGCGTGAGCGCCAGCAGGTCGGGCATGGCCGGTGTGCGGCCCAGCGGCAGCATGTTGATGGCCAGGGCGACGGCGAGCGACACCCAGATGAAGACGGGGTTGGCAGGCAGCAGGAGCTGGTCGGATCCGCGCGGCATCATGGCAGGGGCCTGTCGGTCAGCGGCGGCCTGCGCCGCGGCGCGGGGCGGCCGTCTCGGGCTCAGGGTCGGGCGGCGGGGGCAGTTCGCGGCCCACCGGTTCGACCACCAGCACGTGGCGGGCGCTGGCAAGCTGGCCCACCGGCTCCAGCAGGATGCGGGCGAAGGCGCTGTCGGCGCGGCGCTCGACCCGGCTGACCACCGCCACCGGCAGCCCGCTCGGGTAGACGCCGTCCATGCCCGAGGTGGCCAATACATCGCCTTCGCGCACGTCGGCGTTGGTGGGCATGAAGCGCAGCTCCAGCCCGCCGCGCTGGGGGTCGCCATAGGCCACGCCGCGCACCTGCGTGCGGGTGTTGAGCACCGGGATCACCGCATCCTTGTCCACCAGCAGCGTCACCTCGGAAGTGAGTGGGTACACTCGTGTGACCTGGCCGATGACGCCGGTGTGATCGATCACTGGCGAGCCGAGCACCACGCCCTGGGTGAGCCCGCGGTCGATCACCACCTTGCGGGTGTAGGGATCGGGCCGGTCGTAGAGCACCTCGGCGGCCTGGGTGCGGGCGCTCAATGCGGCGCGCAGGTTCAGCATCTCGCGCAGACGGGCGTTTTCCTGCTCGAGCATTTCCAGGCGGCCCAGGCGCTCGGCCTTGTCGGCCAGCAGACGGCGCGCCTGCGCCTCCGAGGCGCGCGCTGCGGCCAGGCCCTGGAGGTACTCGCCGCCGGTGCGCACTGCCTGCACCGGCACTCGCAGCGCCTGCTGCACCGGGTGCAGCACCGTGGCGATCACGGCGCGCAGCGGCTCGACGACGCCCAACCGGCGGTCGGCCACCATCAGGAACAGGGCCAGTGCCGAAAACACGACCAGCCGCGTGAAGGCCGAGGGGCCTTGCCGGAAGAAGGGGGGCGGGGTGCGGTCCAGCGTACCCAGGGGCATGGCGCGACGCAGTCAGGAACTCGGGGGCGGGGGCTGGGCCGGCCGGCACATTCTCAGGCAGGCTTATTCCGAGGTGAAGATCGAACCCAGGCGCTCCATGCGTTCCAGGGCCGTGCCGCAGCCGCGCACCACGCAGGTCAGCGGGTCCTCGGCCACCAGCACCGGCAGGCCGGTTTCCTCGGCCAGCAGGCGGTCCAGGTCGCGCAGCAGGGCGCCGCCGCCGGTGAGCATCATGCCGCGCTCGGCGATGTCGGCGCCGAGCTCGGGCGGTGTTTGCTCCAGCGCGTTCTTCACCGACGAGACGATCTGGTTGAGCGGGTCGGTCAGGGCTTCGAGGATCTCGTTGGAGCTGATCGTGAAGCTGCGCGGCACGCCTTCGGAGAGGTTGCGGCCCTTGACCTCCATCTCCTTGACCTCGGAGCCGGGGAAGGCCGAGCCGATCTCTTTCTTGATGGCTTCGGCGGTGGGCTCGCCGATCAGCATGCCGTAGTTGCGACGGATGTAGTTGATGATGGCCTCGTCGAACTTGTCGCCGCCCACGCGCACGCTGCCCTTGTAGACCATGCCGCCCAGGCTGATCACGCCCACCTCGGTGGTGCCGCCGCCGATGTCCACCACCATCGAGCCCGAGGCTTCCGACACCGGCAGGCCCGCGCCGATGGCCGCGGCCATGGGTTCTTCGATCAGGTAGACCTCGGAGGCGCCGGCGCCCAGGGCCGACTCGCGGATGGCGCGGCGCTCGACCTGGGTGGAGCCGCAGGGCACGCAGATGATGATGCGCGGACTGGGCTTCATCATCGAGCGCGGATGGACCATCTTGATGAACTGCTTGAGCATCTGCTCGGTGACGGTGAAGTCGGCGATCACGCCGTCCTTCATCGGGCGGATCGCCTCGATGTTGCCGGGCACCTTGCCCAGCATGGCCTTGGCCTCGGCGCCCACGGCCTGGATGGTCTTCTTGCCGTTGGGGCCGCCCTCATGGCGGATGGCCACCACCGAGGGCTCGTCCAGGACGATGCCCTTGCCGCGCACGTAGATCAGGGTGTTGGCCGTGCCCAGGTCGATGGCGAGGTCCGTCGAAAAATAGCGACGAATGGATTCGAACATGTGTCAGGATTCCCGGGCGGCCGACCGGGCGGACCCGTGCGGCCGCGCGCTGGTTTTGTTTCGGGCCGCCCGGTGCAGCGGTGAGCCCGGCTTCTTGCACAAAACCGGCTCCGGATCGCGCCCCATCCGGGGCTGCCACCCCGATGAAACCGCCGCGTCCGGGCCGGTTGTGGATAACCGAAGATAATACCCCAATGCCCCTGCACCGATGTGTACGGGAAGCCCCAACAGCAAACAATTTCCCATGGCTCTGACACCCCAGGATGTGGGCCGCATCGCCCACCTCGCCCGGCTGGCGCTGAGCGAGGACGAGCAGGCCCGGATGCTCGAACAGCTCAACGGCTTCTTTGCGATCGTCGAACAGATGCGCGCGGTGGACACCACCGGCGTCGAACCCCTGTACACCCCGCTGTCGGCCGTGCAGGACGTGGCCTTGCGCCTGCGTGAGGACGTGGTGAGCGAGACCGGCCAGCGCGAGGCCCTCCAGCGCAGCGCCCCAGCGGTGGAAGACGGGCTCTTCCTCGTGCCCAAGGTCATTGAGTGAGGGCGCAATGAGCACCGAACTGCACCACCTGGGCGTGGCCGAACTGGCCCGCCTGCTCGACGCGAGGGCCGTCTCCAGCGTCGAAGTCACGAAACATCTGCTTGCGCGCGTTGCCGCTCATCAACAACTCGGGGCCTTCCTGTGCACCGACGAGGCGGTGGCGCTGGCCCAGGCCCAGGCCGCCGACGCACGGCGTGCGAAGGGCGAGGCAGGCCCGCTGCTGGGCGTGCCGCTGGCGCACAAGGACATCTTCGTCACCACCGACTTTCCCAGCACGGCGGCCTCGAAGATGCTCGAGGGCTACCGCAGCCCCTTCGATGCCACCGTCGTCGCCAAGCTGCGCGCCGCCGGCGCCGTCACGCTGGGCAAGCTCAACTGCGACGAGTTCGCGATGGGTGGCAGCAACGAGAACTCGGCGTTCGGCCCGGCCCGCAACCCCTGGAACCCGCAGTGCATCCCCGGCGGCTCCTCGGGCGGCTCGGCCGCGGCAGTGGCCGCGCGCCTGATCCCGGCGGCCACCGGCACCGACACCGGCGGCTCGGTGCGCCAGCCGGCGGCGCTGACCGGCATCACCGGTATCAAGCCCACCTACGGCCGCTGCTCGCGCTACGGGATGATTGCCTTTGCCTCCAGTCTCGATCAGGCCGGCCCGCTGGCACGCAGCGCCGAGGACTGCGCGCTGCTGTTGACTGCAATGAGCGGCTTCGACGAGCGCGATGCGACCTCGGCGCAGCAGCCCGTGGAGGACTACGCCGCTGCCATCCGCACGCCGCGCGAAGGGGCCAGCGCTGAGCGGCCCCTGAAGGGCCTGCGCATCGGCCTGCCCCGGGAGTTCTTCGGCGAGGGCGTGGCTGCAGGCGTGCGCGCTGCGGTGCGCGCCGCGCTGGCCGAGTTCGAGGCGCTCGGCGCCACGCTGGTGGACGTGAGCCTGCCGCGCACCGAGCTGTCCATCCCCGTCTACTACATCATCGCCCCGGC
>NZ_JBKBVU010000121.1:0-10036 GCF_046289365.1 Caldimonas sp.
ACGCAGTTCGCGGCCTGGGTCCAGTCGTGGCTGAGCGCCGAGGCCGGCCTGTGGGCGGCCCAGGTGTTTGCCAAGCACACCCGCGCCCCCGACGCGGAAGAAGACCTCGCGGCCAAGTAGCGCCGCACTCCCCCTGCTCAGACGACGTTCTGCGCTGGCCGCCTGCAGTGCGCGCCGGCGCACTCGCGCGCGCCTGTTCGCCCATCGGTATTAACCATGTATTAAGACTTTAAGATTAATTAAATAATCGTGCCGGCCCCCAGGGCGATCCTGCCCGAAGGTTTCCCAACCAAAGCAAGTAGAAGCACGAGGAGTCTTAACAATGGATAAACATGTTCGCCATCTGGCGAGGTGCATGGCCCTGGCCGCTGCGGCCGGTTTCGCGGCGCCCCAGGCCTTGGCCCTGGAGAGCCACGGCTATTTCCGCGCTGGCCCCGGGGCCACGAAGAAGGATGCCGCTCGCGCCTGTTACGGCCTGCAGGGCCCGGGCCTGAAGTACCGGCTGGGCAACGAGTGCGACTTCTATGGCGAGTTCTTCCTCAGCGAAAACTTCAAGGCCGGTGATGTCGACACCAAAATCCAGTTCACGCCCAACCTCTACAACGCGGGCACCGACACCAATGACGCCAAGCTCGGCCTGGCCGAGATGTTCGTGGAGGGCAAGGGTTTCGACATCGCGCCCGAGGCCAGCTTCTGGGTGGGCAAGCGCTACCACGCCCGCGCCGACGTGCACATCGTCGACACTTTCTTCACGATCCAGGATGGCGTGGGCGCCGGCATGCGCGGCCTCTCGGCAGGGCCGGGCAAGTTTTCGCTGGCCTACTTCCGCACCGACGACGGTGTGAGCGGCACCGCGGGCGACCAGCCGGGCCACCGCGTGAGCGCCGAGTGGTATGACCTGCCCATCAATGCCGGTGGCAAGCTGCGTCTGGTGGGCACCTACACCAACGGCAGCTTCTCCGGCGGCCAGGACGGTGTGGCCCTTACGGTGCAGCACAACCAGGAGAACTTCCTGGGCCTGGGAGGGGGCAACACCCTGTGGCTGCAGTACGCCCAGGGCTCGGCCAACCTCAACACTGGCTTCGGCAACCTCTTGGCAGGTTCGGGCCACAAGGGTTTCCGAATCGTCGATGCCATCACCTGGCAGCGCGGCGCCTTTGGCGGGCAGGCGATGGCTCTGTGGCAGACGGATCGCCTCGAGGGCGGCGACAAGGTCAACAGCCTCTCGCTGGGCGGCCGGGCATCTTATGCCCTGACCCGGCACTTCAAGATGGTGGCAGAGCTGGGGCATTCCCAGCGCAAGCCCGACGGCGGGGCGGCCCAGAAGCTCACGAAGTTCACGCTGGCGCCCACTCTGAGCACCGGCCCCGGGTTCTGGACCCGTCCGGAGCTGCGCCTGTATGTCACCACTGCCAAGTGGAATGATGCGGCCAATGCAGCGGCCGGTGCGGGCGGCGTCACGGGCCTCGGTGACGGCAAGACCTCGGGCACCAGCTTTGGCGCCCAGGTCGAGGTGTGGTGGTGACCTGAGCGCTTCAGCGCGCGCCGCGGGTGCGCTGCTGGGCAGGCCGCTGGGCGACCTGCACCTGCAGCCCGAGGCGCTCGTTGGCGCGCTGCACCGTGATCGTGGCCGTGCTTTCGGGGCGCAGCGCTGCCACGGCATTGAGCAACTGCACGGTGCTGGTCACCGGCTGGTCTTGCACCTGCACGACCACATCGCCGGGCCGGATACCGGCCTCCTGCGCCGGGCCGCCTTGCAGCACCCCGGTGATCAGCACGCCCTCGCGGATCGGCAGGTTGAAGGTCTGGGCGAGTTCGGGCGTGAGGTCCTGGGGCTCCACCCCGATCCAGCCTCGCGTGACCCGGCCGTCGCGGATCAGGCTTTCCATCACCTGGCGTGCCGTGGTGGCCGGGATCGCGAAGCCGATGCCCATGCTGCCGCCCGAGCGCGAGTAGATGGCCGTGTTGATCCCCATCAGGTTGCCGGCCACATCCACCAGGGCGCCGCCGGAGTTGCCGGGATTGATGGCCGCATCGGTCTGGATGAAATTCTCGAAGGTGTTGATGCCCAACTGGTTGCGTCCCAGGGCACTGACGATGCCCGCGGTGACGGTCTGGCCCACGCCGAAGGGATTGCCGATGGCCAGCACTACGTCGCCCACCTGCAGCGTGGCAGCGTCACCGAAGCTGATGGCGGGCAGGTCGGGCAGGTCGATCTTGAGCACGGCCAGATCGGTCTCGGGGTCGGTGCCCACCACCTGGGCGCTGGCCTTGCGGCCATCTACCAGGCTGACCTCGATGTCGTCGGCGCCCTCGATCACGTGGTTGTTGGTGAGCAGGTAGCCCTCGGGCGCGACGATGACGCCTGAGCCCAGGCCGGTCTGGGGCTGGTCATCCGCCGGGTCGCCGAAGAAGAAGCGGAACCAGGGATCGTTGAAATGCGGGTTGCCCACTGGGGCCTTGCTGGTGGCGATGTTGACCACCGCGGGCGAGGCCCGCTTGGCCGCCGGTGCCAGGCTGCCGGGGGGATGGTCCTGGCTGAGCAAGATGGGCGTCTCGGTGATCGTGAGGGTCGGGATCACGCTGCCGGGGGCGCGGCGCAGCCATTCGGGCTTGAGCGTGGCCACGACGAAGAGCACCGCCACCGCGACCGTGACGGCTTGCGAGAAAATCAGCCAGGTTCTGCGCATACAGTGAGTGAAAGGACGCCCGATGAGCTGCCTGCAATCCGGCACCGGCCCCGCCGGGGCCCGCACGCTGCAAGCCTGGTCCCGGGCGGCATGGGGGAGGCCTGAGGCATGATCCACCGCGATGAATTCGGCGCGCAGGTGCACGCCTTGCTGGAGGCGGATCGCTTCCGTGATTATGGGCCGAACGGTCTGCAAGTCGAGGGCCGAGCCGAGATCCGCAAGCTGGTCAGCGGTGTGACGGCCAGCCTGGCCCTGATCGAAGCGGCGGCCCTCGAGGGGGCCGACGCGATCCTCGTCCATCATGGACTGTTCTGGCGCGGGCAGGACGGCCGGGTGACGGGCTGGATGAAGCGGCGCCTGCAGGTGCTGCTGGCCCACGAGATCAACCTGTATGCCTACCACCTGCCGCTGGATGCCCATCCGCAATGGGGCAACAATGCCCAACTGGGGCAAAAGCTCAGGCTGTCGGTGCAGGGGCGCTTTGGTGACCAGGACCTGGGCTTCCTGGGGGTGCCGGCCCAGCCGCTCACTGTGGCCGCTCTGACGGCCTTGCTGCAGTACCGGTTGGGCCGTGTCCCGGTGGTGGTGGAGGGCGACGGCCGGCCGCTGCGGCGACTGGCCTGGTGCACCGGCGGTGCCCAGGGCTATTTCGAGGCGGCCATCGCGGCCGGGGCCGACGCCTTCCTGACCGGCGAGATCTCCGAGCCCCAGGCCCACTACGCCCGCGAGACCGGGGTGGCCTACTTCGCCTGCGGCCACCATGCCACCGAACGCTTCGGGGCGGCAGCCTTGGGGGCCCATCTGGCCGAGCGCTTCGGCCTGGAACACCGGTTCATCGACATCGACAACCCAGCCTGAGGGGCTGCGCGCACCTGCCGCCTGAAGCCCTCCGCGCTCGTGTGAACGAGTTGGCGCGGCGCGCATGGATCTGCGTTGATGTTCGTCAATCGCACCTGTATTAAGGGTTTACCCTTGGTTCGTCCCTACAATCCGCGCGGCGAGCCGCTACGAGCGGCTCGTGTGGATGATCCTGACCGGGGAGAGCTTGATGAAAACCACATCATGGGTGGCGCGCGGCTTGGTCGCGCTGGGGGCTTGCGCGTTTGCCGCGCTGAGCCAAGCGCAAATCGTGGTGGGGCAGGTGGCGCCCTTCAGTGGCCCGCAGGCGGTGACGGGGCGGGCCATTCACGCAGGAGCCAAACTGTATTTCGAAGCCGTCAACGCCCAGGGGGGTGTCAAGGGGCAGCGGATTCGCTTCGTGACCCGCGATGATGCGCAAAAGGCTGACGAAACGGTGCGTCAGGTCAAGGCGATGATGGCCGAGGACTCGCCGGTGGCCTTGATCGGTACGGTTGGCACGACCAATTTGGAGGCGTTGGTTCAGGATGGGGTGTTGCTCACCCATCGAGTATCCATGGTGGGCGCTGTATCGGGCGCAGCCTCGGTGGCCAAAGCGCAGAACATTTATGTCGTCAAGGCCAGCTATCACGATGAGATCGGCCGTTTGTTTCGGCAGTTGTCCCAGATGGGTGTGCGCCGTGTCGGCTTGCTCTATCAAGATGACGGGTTGGGGCAGGATGTTCGTACGGGGGCACAGGTGGCGGCACAAGCGCATGGCATCACCCTGGTCGCGCAGGCGCCCTATCCACGCAACACCACCGAGGTGATGCCTGCGGTGAACCAGCTGGTGCAAGCCAATCCTCAGGTGATCTTCCTGGGGGCCACGACGGCCGCAGCCATCGAGTTTGTGCGCCGTTACACAGAGGCTGGCGGTCAGGCAACGATGTATGGCATGTCGATCATCGACACGGACGCTTTGCTCAAAGCGCTGGGGCCTGAGCGCGCGCGGGGCTATGCTTTCTCAGTGGTCTTGCCCTTGCACAACCGCCAAGACCGTGCCGTGGTGCGTGAGTACCTCGCCTTGCGTGAAAAGTCCAAAGATCCGGATTTGTCGGCGCGTTCGATCGAGGGATTCATCGCTGCCAAAGCGCTGGTCCATGCGTTGGAGCGTGCACCGCGTTGGACGCCAGAGGCGGTCAGTGCCACCCTGAGCAGCCTGCGCAACCTGGATGTGGGTGGCTATGTGCTGGACTTCAGTCAACAAGGGCGCACAGGGTCCCGGTATGTCGACTTTGCCATGATCGGATCGGGCGGCAAGCTGGTGCAATGATCAGCCCGTGGGCACCGCGAGTGCCCGAGGCGGGCCTTCAGTTGTTCAACGGGGATCCACCGGTTCGGCGATGCGTCGCGTCACCACCGGGGGGCGGTCGCCGATGTGGAAGGCCAGGCGGCGCTCACGCAGGTGCACGTCGGCGGCGGTCACGCGGTCGAAGCGCCGCAAGTGCTCGACCCAGGACTCGTCGATGAAGTACTCGGTGTACAGGCCCGGGTCGTTGACGTCGCGGAACAGCTCCCAGGCCAGGGCGCCCTGGCGCAGGCGGCTGCGCCGGCTTTCCTGCATCACCTCGCGGAAGGCGGCAGCCTGCGCCGGGTCGATGCGGTATTCGATCGTGACGAGCACCGGCCCGGCATCGGGATCGACCGGCGTGGCGGTCACTGGGGGCTTCCAGGCCTGCGAGGGCGTGAGGTCTTCCTCGGCCCCGCCGTCGACCACCATGCGCCGCGCCCACAGGAGCAGCAGCATCCCGGTGGCGGCCGCGGCCAGCAGGCTGGCGGGCACACTGGCGAGGCTGGCCACCTTGCCCCACAGCGCCGCCGAGAGTCCGGCGCTGCCCATCAGGGCCATCTGGTAGATCGACATGCCGCGTGCGCGCACCCAGTCGGGCAGGGCGAGCTGGGCGGCCACTGTGAGGGTGTTGGCCACGGTGATCCAGGCCATGCCGCTGACGAACATGGCCGGCACAGCCAGCCAGGCCTGGGGCGCAAAGGCCACGACGACGGTCATGGCCGCCTGCAGCACCGAACCGCCGTTGACGAGCTGGTCACGGGTGTAGCGCGCGCGCAGCCTGGGCAACTGGGCTGCCGCCACCACGGCGCCGCTGCCCATGGCCGCCAGCAGCAGGGTGAAGGTGCCCGCGCCGCCGCCGTCCAGGCCGCGCGCGATCACCGGCAGCAGGGCCAGCACGGCGGTGGACTGCAAGAAGAACAGTGCGATGCGCACCAGCACGGCGTGCATCCGTGTGGACTGGCGCACATACTGCCAGCCCACGCGGATGGCGCCGACGAAGCGCTCGCCGGGCAGGGCGCTGACGGTGCGCTCGCGCTTCCAGCGCAGGATCACGAAGCCCGCGGCCACCGACAGCACGGCATTGAGCACGAAGACATAGGCGCTGCCCAGGCTGGCGATGATGGCGCCGGCCAGCAGCGGGCCGATGATGCGCGAAGCGTTCATCGCAATCCCGTTGAGCGCCAGGGCGGCGGGCAATTGCAGGCGCGGCACCAGCTCGGGCACGATGGCGGCGAACACCGGCCAGCGCATGGCCAAGCCGATGCCGTTGGCGAAGGTCAGGGCCAGCAGCAAAGCCGGTGTGATGAGCTGGGCCAGCACGAGCACGCAGGTCACCACCGCCACGGCGGCCACCCAGAACTGCGTGACGACGAAAAAGAGCCGCCGGTCGAGGATGTCGGCCAGGGCCCCGCTGGGCAACCCCAGCAGGAAGACGGGCAGCATCGAGGCCGTCTGCACCAGGGCGACCAGCGCCGGCGAGGTCGTCAGCGTGGTCATCAGCCAGGCGGCGGCCACATCGTTCATCCACATGCAGGTGTTGGCCGCCAGCCAGGTGAGCCAGAGCATGCGGAACACCGGCTGGGCGAGCGGGGCCCAGGCCGAGGCCGACGCCGCTTTCGCGGCGGGCGCTGGGGCAGGGGAGGCAGAAGGCTCGGATGGGTTCAAGGCAACCTCGATGATGCCTCAAACCCGCCGAGCGTGCGCGCGCGGCGAAGGCGGCGTTCAGTCTAGATTCAGCCGAGCGCGTTGGCGTCGGCCACGGCCAGCGCGGTGATGTTGACGATGCGTCTCACGGTGGCCGAGGGCGTCAGAATGTGCGCCGGTGCGGCCGCGCCCAGCAGGATGGGGCCGACCGTCACGCCCTGGCCGCCGGTCATCTTCAGCACGTTGAAAAGGATGTTGGCGGCATCCAGGTTGGGCAGCACCAGCACATTGGCCGCGCCGCGCAGGGTCGAGCCGGGCAGGTAGGTCTCGCGCACCGCCTCGCTCAGGGCCGCGTCGCCGTGCATCTCGCCATCGGCCTCGACGTCGGGGCGGCGTTGCACGAAGAGGTCGCGCGCGGCGCGCATCTTGCGTGCCGAGGGGCGCGTGCTGGAGCCGAACATCGAGTGCGACAGGAAGGCTACACGCGGGGGCAGCCCGAAGCGGCGCACCGCATCGGCGGCCTGCACCGCGATGTCGGCCAGCGTGGCGGCGTCCGGGTCCTCGTTCACGAAGGTGTCGGCGATGAATAAGGTGTGCTTGTCCAGCATCAGCGCGTTCATCGCGGCGAAGCCGCTGGCGCCAGCCTTCAGGCCGATGAGGTCGCGCACGTGTTCCAGGTGGGCCTCGTAGCGCCCCACCAGGCCGCAGACCATCCCGTCGGCATCGCCCAGGTGCACCATCATGGTCGCAATCAGCGTGTTGGAGCGTCGCAGGGCCACCTTGGCCATCTCGGGGGTCACGCCGTCACGGGCCTTGAGGCGGTGGTAGGTCTCCCAGTACTGGCGGAAGCGCGGGTCGTCCTCGGGGTTGACCACCTCGAAGTCGCGGCCGGGCTGCAGGCGCAAGCCGGCACGTTCCAGGCGCATCTGGATCACGTGGGGGCGGCCCACGAGGATGGGCCGGACCAGCTTTTCGTCCAGCGCGATCTGCACCGCACGCAGCACGCGTTCGTCCTCGCCTTCGGCGTAGGCGATGCGCCGGGGCGCAGCCTTGGCCGCCTGGAAGACCGGCCGCATGAACAGCCCCGTGTGCGTCACGAAGCGCGTGAGCGATTCGCGGTAGGCGTCCAGGTCGGCGATCGGGCGGGTGGCCACGCCGGAGTCGGCCGCCGCCTGGGCCACGGCCGGGGCGATGCGCAGGATCAGACGGGCGTCGAAAGGCGTGGGGATGAGGTAGTCGGGCCCGAAGCGCAGCTCACGCCCGGCATAGGCCGAGGCCACCTCGTCGCTGATCTCGGCCTTGGCCAGGTCGGCGATCTGGCGCACGCAGGCCACCTTCATCGCCTCGGTGATGCGCGTGGCGCCGCTGTCGAGCGCGCCGCGGAAGATGTAGGGAAAGCACAGGACGTTGTTGACCTGGTTGGGGTAGTCCGAGCGGCCGGTGGCGATGATGCAGTCGGGCCGCGCCGCCTTGGCCACCTCGGGGCGGATCTCCGGCTCGGGGTTGGCCAGCGCCAGGATGATGGGTCGCTCCGCCATGGTCTTCACCATCTCGGCGGTGAGCACGCCCGGGGCCGAGCAGCCCAGGAAGACGTCGGCGCCGCGCACCGCGTCGGCCAGGGTGCGCGCCTCGGTCTTCTGCACATAGCGTTGCTTGGATTCGTCGAGCCGGTCTTCGCGGCGGTCGTGGATCACGCCCTTGGAGTCGCACACGAAGATGTGCTCGCGCTTCACACCCAGTTCCACCATCAGGTCCAGGCAGGCGATGGCCGCAGCCCCTGCGCCCGAGACGGCGAGCTTCACGTCGCCGATGCGCTTGCCCACCAGCTCCAGGCCATTGAGCAAGGCAGCGGCGGAGATGATGGCCGTGCCGTGCTGGTCGTCGTGGAAGACGGGGATGTTCATGCGCTCGCGCAGCTTCTTCTCGATGTAGAAGCACTCAGGCGCCTTGATGTCCTCGAGATTGACGCCGCCCAGCGTGGGTTCGAGCGCAGCGATGATCTCGATCAGTTTGTCCGGGTCCTTCTCGGCCAGCTCGATGTCGAAGACGTCGATCCCGGCAAACTTCTTGAACAGACAGCCCTTGCCCTCCATGACCGGCTTGCCCGCCAGCGGGCCGATGTCGCCCAGCCCCAGCACGGCGGTGCCGTTGGTGACCACACCGACGAGGTTGCCGCGCGAGGTGTAGTCGGCCGCCAGGCGAGGGTCCTCCTCGATGGCCAGACAGGCATAGGCCACGCCGGGCGAGTAGGCGAGCGAGAGGTCGCGCTGGTTGGACAGCGGCTTGGTGGGTGCCACGGCGATCTTGCCGCGCACCGGGCTGCGGTGGTATTCGAGGGCGGCGTCGCGCAGGGCCTGTTCGGCGGGCGACAGCGGGGTCTTGGCGGCCATGAGGTGCTCCTTGAAGCTTGCGGGACGCTGACGTCCCCGCAAGCCTCAAGCCTACCCTTTTGCGCGGCGCGGATTCATGGCGTGGAAGGTTGGGCAGCTTACGCCGGGTGGGCCTTCCCCGGGGCGGCGTTCACCGCCACACGTCCACCACGGTGCGCCCGCGCACCTGGCCCGCCAGCAGCTTCGGACAATACCCGATCACCTCGCTCAGGCCGATCTCGGTGATCATCGCCTCCAGCCGCTGGGCCGGCACATGCTGCGCGAGCAGGTCCCAGGCCCTGCGGCGCGTGTCGTGGTCGGTGAAGACGCTGTTGATGCCGTACAACGTGACCCCGCGCAGAATGAAAGGCATCACCGTGCCGGGGAAGTCGGCCCCCTGGGCCAGGCCGCAGGCGGCCACGGCGCCGTTCCAGCGTGTGGCGGCACAGGCATTGGCCAGGGTGTGGCTGCCCACGGTGTCGACCACGCCGGCCCAGCGCTCGCTCTGCAGCGGCTTGCCGGGTTGGGTGAATTCCTGGCGGTCCACGCAGCGGGCGGCGCCCAGGCTGCGCAGGTAGTCGGCCTCCTGGGGCCGCCCGGTCGAGGCCACCACCGTGTAGCCCAGGCTGCCCAGCAGAGCCACCGCGACCGAGCCCACGCCGCCGGCCGCACCGGTGACGAGCACCTCGCCGTCTCCTGGCTGCAGGCCGTGACGCTGCAAGGCCATCACGCACAGCGCGGCGGTGAAGCCCGCGGTGGCAATCGCCATCGACTGCCGGGCGGTGTAGGCCGCCGGCCGTCGCAGCAGCCAGCCGGCCTTCAGCCGGGCCTTCTGGGCCAGGCCCCCCCAATGCGTCTCGCCCAGGCCCCAGCCGGTCACGACCACCGGGTCGCCCGCGCGCCAGGCCGGATCGGTGCTGGCCTCGACCGTGCCGGCCAGATCGATGCCCGGCACCATCGGCCAGGTGCGCACGATGGCCCCGCGGCCGGTCACGGCCAGTGCATCTTTGTAGTTGAGGGTGGAGTATTCGACCTTCACGGTCACCTCCCCCTCGGGCAGCTGGGCGTCGTCCAGGTCGACCAGCGCGGCGCGGGTCTGGCGGTCCTCTTGGGTCAGTAGCAAGGCTTTGAACATCGGGGCGTCT
>NZ_JBKBVU010000335.1:0-1971 GCF_046289365.1 Caldimonas sp.
GTCCGCCATGGCCAACAGGTCTCCGGTCTTGGCGTCCATCACAATAATGACGCCCCATTCGGCGCCCAGCCAGGTCCAGCCGCTCAGCGCCACCGACTGGCGCTGCGCCAGGGCCCAGCCTAACAGAGACGTCAAGCCGTGGCCCAGGGCCAGGCCGAGCAACAAGCCCCCCGCGGCCAGCCACAGGGCCTGGACCAGCACCACGGCAGCCACCTTGTGCGGCGGGGCCCCCAGCATGCGCAGCATGGCCAGGTCGTTGGCCCGCTCGCGCACGGCATGGTACAGGCCGATGAACACCGACAGCGCCGCCACCACCAGCAGCACCAGCCCGAACCCGCGCAACACCTCGGCCCCCACCCCGACGATGCGCAGCAGGCGGGCCGTCTCCAGTGCCGGTGAGGCCGCCTGCAGCGCCGTTTGGGCATGGATCAGCCGCGGCAGGCTCACGGCCGCCAGCGGGCTGCGGTAGCGCAGCAACAGCAGGGTGACTTCGCGCTCAGCCTCGAGGTAGCGGCGGTCCTCCTCGTCCAACGCGGTCTCGGTCTCGTGCACCTCCCACACCGACTCGGTGGAGGTGAGGATCAGCCGGTCGAGCACCCTGCCGCTGCGTTCGAGCACCCCCACCACGGTGTAGGGGGTGTCGCCATGGGCCTCGCCCTCGCTGCCCAACCCGTGCACGCCGACGAAGCGGTCGCCCGGGCGCAGGCCCGTGCGTGCCGCCACATCGGCCCCCAGCACGGCCTCCAGCGTCCCCGCCCAGAGGCGGCCCTGGGTGAGCTTCGCGCCGTAGTGCTCCAGGTAGGCCGGCTCGGTGCCCACGATGCGAAACCCCCGGTAGCTGTCGCCCAGCGAGACCGGGATGACCGTCTCGACCAGCGGATGTGAACGCAACTCGTGCACGGTCTCGGCCGGGATGTTGCCGGGGGGCACATCCAGATGAAACACCCCGGACAGGATGAGTTGCAACGGGCTGCCCTTGGCCCCCACGACCAGATCGATGCCGGCCAGGTCGCGCCGCAGGCCTTGCTCGACCTGCTCGCTGACGAGCAACACCAGACTGATCGCCGCCAGGCCCAGGCTCAGCAGCAGCAGATGCAGCAGCGTCACCAGCGGACGCGCCCAGAGGTAGGTCCACGACAGGCGTGCGAGGTTCACAGCCGCAACTCCACCGGATCGTCGCCCGCCAGCGCCTGCACCACGCGGCGGTCATGGGTGGCAATCACCAGGGTCGCGCCCCGCTGGCGGCACTGCTCGCGCAACAGCGCCAGCACGTCGGCGGCCGCCTCGTCGTCCAGGCTGGCGGTGGGCTCGTCGGCCAGCAGCACGCGGGGCTCGCGCAGCACCGCGCGGGCCAGGGCCACCCGCTGGGCCTGGCCCCCGCTGAGCTCATGGGGGCGGCGCCCCGCCAGATCGGCCACACCCAGGAGGATCTGCAGAAGAGTGATCTTGGCCGAGGGAAGCACGAACACCTGGCCGCCGACCCGGATCGGTCGGTGGAACCAGGCCCCCCACACGAGAACGCCGGCGACCAGGGCAAGGAGCGCGCTCCCGGCCAGGCGCCACCACAGTTCGGAAATGCCGGTTGCGCGGGCGAGCACATAGGGTTCGATCAGAAGCGTGCCGCCGCCGAGCACGAGACAGCCGAGCCCGAAGGTGACAACGAAGAACAATTGCACTTTGGCCACTTCGAACAAATTGAAACCGATGGCACTATAGAGCTTGTAGCGAACCGTAGCACCGACGACGATCGCAAACCCCACCGCATGTGTTATAGACTGCGTGATAAAGGAAATGATGCCGGCGCGGAACCACGAGATCGGCCGTCCGATAAAGTCCGCGCATGACACCGTTAGGGTCTCGTGCACCGTCGGCACACAGCCCGCAGCGCCGAGCGCCACGCCGGCAACGACTGCAATTCTCTTCATGGATTCCCCCAGTGCGATGAGACCTTAATCCGCCGCCCATGAGAGA
>NZ_JBKBVU010000122.1:0-9922 GCF_046289365.1 Caldimonas sp.
CCTGGCTGCTGGGCGAACTGCACGAACAGCCCGATCACCAGCGCCAGGCGGCGCAGATCGTTGGCGAGCTGGCCGCGCAAGGCCGATTGTGGGCCCTGGTGCTCGAGATGGCCGAGCGCGGCCGCCACACCGAAGGCCTGCCGCGCGATGCGTCCGACGCGCAGGTGCGTGAGGCCCTGGCCTGGCATGAGCCCGGCTGGCCCTGGGCCGTGTACGGACCGGTCGTGATGGCCGCGGTGCGCGCGGAGGTGCCGGTGCACGGCGGCAACCTGCCGCGCGCCGAGCTGCGTGCGGCCATGGGCCAGGCCGGGTGGGACGATGCCGTGCCGGCCGCGGCCCGCCAGCGTCTGGTGGAGGCCGTGCGCGACGGCCACTGCGGCCTGGTGCCGCAAGCGCAACTGCCCGCGATGGCGCGCATGCAGATCGCCCGCGACGATGCGCTGGCCGCCACGATCGCCGCCTCGGCGCGCGGCGCCCCGTCCGAGGCTGTCGTGCTGTTGCTGGCCGGGGCGGTGCATGCCTCGCGTGCCACGGGCGTGCCGCTGCACCTGCCGCGTCATGCCCCCACCTTGAGGGTACGTACCACGGCGTTTGCACCCGCAGGCAGCGAGCCTGCGGAAGGTTTCGACGAGGTGCGTGTGGCCGCGGCCCAACCCTCACGTGATCATTGCGCTGAGTTGCGCGAACGCGGCATGCCCACGATGAGTCCCCCTGCTTCCCGATGAACACCCCGCCTGTCTCCCGCGGCCCGCTGGCCGGCCTGAAGATCCTCGAACTCGGCCAGCTCATCGCCGGCCCCTTTGCGGCCAAGACACTGGCCGATTTCGGCGCCGAGGTGATCAAGATCGAACCGCCGGGCCACGGCGACCCGCTGCGCCAATGGCGGCTGCTGCACAACGGCACCAGCGTGTGGTGGCAGGTGCAGTCGCGCAACAAGAAGAGCGTGGTGCTCGACCTGCGCGAGCCGTCCGACCGCGACATCGTGCGCCGCCTGGCTGACGAGGCCGACGTGCTGATCGAGAACTTCAAGCCCGGCATGATGGAAAAGTGGGGCCTGGGCTACGACGAACTGTCGCGCACCAACCCGGCCCTGGTGATGCTGCGCATCAGCGGCTATGGGCAAAGCGGCCCCTACAAGGACCGCCCCGGCTTTGGCGTGGTGGCCGAAGCCATGGGCGGATTGCGCCACCTCACGGCCGAGCCGGGCCGCGTGCCCGTGCGCGTGGGGGTGAGCCTCGGCGATACGCTGGCGTCATTGCATGGAGTGATCGGCGTGTTGATGGCGCTGCACGAGCGCCATCGCTCGGGCCGCGGGCAGGTGGTCGATGTGGCGCTGTACGAAAGCGTCTTCAACGTCATGGAAAGCCTGCTGCCCGAGTACAGCGCCTTCGGCGTGGTGCGCGAGCCGGCCGGCTCGGCCCTGCCCGGCATCGCGCCCAGCAACGCCTACGCCTGCACCGACGGCTGGGTGCTGGTGGCTGGCAACGGCGACTCCATTTTCAAGCGCCTGATGAGCGCCATCGGCCGCGACGACCTGGGGCAGGACCCGACGCTTTCCGACAACGTGGGCCGCGTCAAGCGCGTGGCCGAGATCGACGCGGCCATTGGCGCGTGGACGGCTTCGCGCACCGTGGCCGAGGTACTCGACAAGCTGAATGCCGCCCAGGTGCCCGCCGGGCGCATCTACACCGCGCGCGACATTGCCGAAGACCCGCACTACCGCGCCCGCGGCATGATCGAGTCCATCACCACCGCCGATGGGCTGAGGCTGGAGGTGCCGGGCATCGTGCCCAAGCTGTCGCGCACGCCCGGGGCGATCACGCGACGTGCACCCACGCTGGGCGAAGACACCGAAGCGGTGCTGCGGGAGCTGGGGCTCAGCGACGAGCAAATCGCCGCCGCGAAGGCGCGCGGTATCGTCTGAGGCCGCACGGGCGTTAAAGTGGGGCCTTTGCCGGCCCCACACCGCCATGCTCGCTTACCGTCACGCCTTTCACGCGGGCAACCATGCCGATGTCCTCAAGCACCTGGTGCTCACGCAGGTGCTGCGCTACCTTGGTGAAAAGAACAAGCCTTACTGGCTGATCGACACCCACGCGGGGGCCGGCGGCTACGACCTGCACAGCCGCCACGCTCAACAGCATGCCGAATACCTCGAGGGCATTGGCCGCTTGGTCGAGCGCGACGACCTGCCGCCGGCCGTGAACGACTACGTCGAGATCGTGCGGCAGCACAACCCCGGCGGCGTGCTCAAGCACTATCCTGGCTCGCCAGCGTTTGCGCGCGCCCTGATGCGGCCGCAGGACCGGCTGCGCCTGTACGAGCTGCATCCCACCGACCACCGGCTGCTTTCGCGCAGCTTCGGTGGCCAGCCCCACATCGAGGTGCATGCGGCCGATGGCTTTGCGGCGCTGAAAGGCCAGCTTCCGCCCCCCTCGCGCCGCGCCGCGGTGCTGATGGACCCACCCTACGAGCTCAAGGCCGACTACGGCAAGGTGGTCGCGGTGCTGCGCGAGGCCGTGCAGCGCTTTGCCGAAGGGGTCTACATGGTCTGGTACCCGCAGTTGCAGCGCCTGGAGTCGCAGCAACTGCCCCAGCGGCTCAAGGGCGTGGCGCCCAAGGGCTGGCTGCATGTGCGCATGACGGTGGCCCGCCCGGTGGAAGCCGGCTACGGCCTGCTGGGCAGCGGGATGTTCGTGATCAACCCGCCGTGGGTGCTGCACGACATCCTGGCCGGGGTGCTGCCCTGGCTCACCGAGGTGCTGGCGCAGTACGACGGCGCCAGCTACCTGCTGGAGCAGCACGCGGTGTGATCACACCCCGCGCTGCCG
Source organism: Caldimonas sp. (assembly GCF_046289365.1). Lineage (NCBI taxonomy): Bacteria > Pseudomonadati > Pseudomonadota > Betaproteobacteria > Burkholderiales > Sphaerotilaceae > Caldimonas > Caldimonas sp. The sequence continues at coordinate 2,832 of NZ_JBKBVU010000122.1, forward strand.
GTCGGCGCGGAAGCGCTGCCGGAACGCCTCGAACTGGCCGGCGTCCAGCGCTTCGCGCACCTCGCGCATCAGGTTCAGGTAGTAGTGCAGATTGTGGATGCTGGTGAGCATGGGGCCCAGCATCTCGCCGCAGCGGTCGAGGTGGTGCAGGTAGGCGCGGCTGAAGTTCGCGCAGGTGTAGCAGCGGCAGGTCTCGTCGATGGGGCGCTCGTCGCTCTTGTAGCGTGCGTTGCGCAGCCTCAGGTCGCCGAAGCGGGTGAAGAGATGGCCGTTGCGCGCATTGCGCGTGGGCATCACGCAGTCGAACATGTCGATGCCCCAGGCCACGCCTTCGACCAGGTCCTCGGGCGTGCCCACGCCCATCAGGTAATGCGGCTTGTGGGCCGGCAGGCGCGGGCCGATGTGCGAGAGCACGCGCAACATCTCGTCCTTGGGCTCGCCCACGCTCAGGCCGCCCACGGCGATGCCGGGCAGGTCCAGCGCTTCCAGTGCGGCCAGCGAGGCCTCGCGCAGATGGGTGTACATGCCCCCTTGCACGATGCCGAACAGCGCATTGCGGTTGCCCAGACGCTCGAACTCGTCCCGGCAGCGCTTCGCCCAGCGCAGGCTCAGCTCCATCGAGGCGCGGGCCTCGCGTTCGGTGGTGACGTGGCCCTTGGTTTCGTAGGGCGTGCACTCGTCGAACTGCATCACGATGTCGCTGTTCAAGACGTGCTGCACCTGCATGCTCACCTCGGGCGTGAGGAACAGCTTGTCGCCGTTCACCGGCGAGGCGAAGCACACGCCTTCTTCGGAGATTTTCCGCATCTCGCCCAGCGACCACACCTGGAAGCCGCCGCTGTCGGTGAGGATGGGTCTTGCCCAGCCCTCGAAGCGGTGCAGGCCGCCAAACTGGCCGATGATGTCCAGCCCCGGGCGCAGCCACAGGTGGAAGGTGTTGCCCAGGATGATCTGGGCGCCCATCTCCTCCAATGAACGCGGCATCACGCCCTTGACGGTGCCGTAAGTGCCCACGGGCATGAAAATGGGCGTCTCGACCACGCCGTGGTTGAGTGTGAGGCGGCCACGGCGCGCATGGCCTTCGGTCTTCAGAACCTCGAAGTGCAGGCCGCGAGTGAGGGAAGAGGTGGTCATGCCAGGTCTTTCAATCGTGAGCCGGGGTGCGTTCCAGCAGCATCGCATCCCCGTAGCTGAAGAAGCGATAGCGCTGCTTGATCGCATGCCGGTACAAGGCCATGATGTGCTCGTAGCCCGCCAAAGCGCTCACCAGCATCATCAAGGTGCTCTTGGGCAGGTGGAAGTTGGTGATGAGCACATCGACCACGCGGAAGCGAAATCCCGGGGTGATGAACAGATCGGTGTCACGGCTGCCGGCCACGAGCTGGCCCGAGACGGCCGCCGACTCCAGCGCGCGCAGCGTCGTGGTGCCTACGGCGACGACGCGAGCGCCGGCGGCGCGGGTGCGTTCGATGGCGGCCACCGTGTCGGCGCTCACCTCGAACCATTCGCTGTGCATCCTGTGCTCGGCCAGGTTTTCGGTGCGCACCGGCTGGAAGGTGCCCGCGCCCACATGCAGCGTCACCCGCGCCAGGCCCACGCCCCGCTCGCGCAGGGCTGCCAGCACGCCTTCGTCGAAGTGCAAGGCCGCAGTGGGCGCGGCCACGGCGCCGGGCTTGGCGGCGAACACCGTCTGGTAGCGGCGGGCATCGTCCTCGCTGTCGGCATGCGTGATGTAGGGCGGCAACGGCACGTGGCCATGGCGCTCCAGCAGCACCAGCGGATCGTCGGGGAAACGCAGGTGAAACAGACCGTCGTCCGGGCCGCTGCGGCCCAGCACCTCGGCGTCGAAGGCGTCGGCAAAGCGCACGATGCTGCCGGTCTTGGGCGACTTGCTCGCGCGCAGGTGGGCCCAGACCTCATGGCCGGGCAGCACCCGTTCGATCAGGGCCTCGACCGCGCCGCCGGTGGGCTTGGTGCCGAACAGCCGTGCCTTGATCACGCGGGTGTCGTTGAAGACGAGCAGGTCGCCGGGGGTCAACAGCGCCGGCAGCTCGCGGAAGATGCGGTCCACCGGGGGCCAGGCGCGGCCGTCGAGCAAGCGCGAGGCGCTGCGCTCGGGCGCCGGATGCTGGGCGATGAGTTCGGGGGGCAGAGCGAAGTCGAAGTCGCTCAGGGTGTAGCGGTGGCTCATGAGGGTTGAGGGCCAGACCGACCCGTGCCAACGGTGAAGGCGAAATGCAAAGGCAGAATTGTCCCATGTCCGAGGTCCGCGCCGAGTCGAAGCCCGAAAAGTCCGCCCCCCAGAAGGCCCTGGAGAAACTGGGTCTGGTGCGCGACATCGATCTGGCGCTGCATCTGCCGCTGCGCTACGAGGACGAGACCCGGCTCACCCGCCTGGCCGATGCGCGCGACGGTGAGACGGTGCAGGTCGAAGGTCTCGTCACGCGCAGCGAGGTCGTGTTGCGCCCGCGCCGCCAATTGCAGGTGACGCTCGATGACGGCAGCGACACCGTGCTGCTGCGCTTTTTCAGCTTCTACCCCCACCATCAGAAGACCCTGGCCGTGGGCCGGCGCGTGCGCGCCCGCGGCGAGCTGCGCGGCGGCTTCCTCGGCCGCGAGATGGTCCATCCCAGCTTCAAGGCCGTCAGTGAGGACACGCCGCTGGCCACCACGCTCACGCCGGTCTATCCCACCAGCGCCGCGCTGCCCCAGGCCTATCTGCGCAAGGCCGTGGCTTCGGGGCTGGGCCGGGCCGACCTGGACGAGATCCTGCCGGCCGAGTTCATCCCGACGGGCCTGCCCCCCTTGCGCGAGGCTTTGCACCTTCTGCACCACCCGCCGCCGCGCACGCCCTTGGCCGCGCTGGAAGACCGCAGCCACCCGGCCTGGCAGCGGCTGAAGTTCGAGGAGCTGCTTGCGCAGCAGCTCTCGCAATTGCAAGCCCAGCGCGAGCGTGCGCGACTGCGCGCGCCGGCTTTGCCCACGCGCCGCGAGGGCCTGCACGAACGCCTGCTGGCGGCCCTGCCGTTTGCGCTCACGGGGGCCCAGCGGCGTGTGGTGGAGGAGATCGCGCGGGACATCGCCCGCGAGCAGCCCATGCACCGCCTGCTGCAGGGCGACGTCGGTTCGGGCAAGACCGTGGTGGCCGCACTGGCCGCGGCGATCGCCGTCGATGCGGGCTGGCAGTGTGCGCTGATGGCGCCCACCGAGATCCTGGCCGAACAGCATTTCCGCAAGCTCATCGACTGGCTGGAGCCGCTGGGCGTGGGCGTGGCCTGGCTCACCGGCAGCCTCAAGGGCAAGGCCCGGCGCGAGGCGATGGCCCGGGTCGCTTCGGGCGAGGCGCAGCTCGTGGTGGGCACCCATGCGGTGATCCAGGAGCCCGTCGAGTTCGCCAAGCTCGGGCTGGCCCTCATCGACGAGCAGCACCGCTTCGGCGTGGCCCAGCGCCTGGCGCTGCGCCGCAAGCTGCAGGGCCAGGCGCTGGAGCCCCACCTGCTGATGATGAGCGCCACGCCCATCCCGCGCACGCTGGCGATGAGCTACTACGCCGACCTCGACGTGAGCACCATCGATGAGCTGCCGCCCGGGCGCTCGCCGATCGTCACCAAGGTGTTTGCCGACGACAAGCGCGACACCGTGATCGAGAAGATCCGCGCCGAGGTGGCGCAGGGCCGGCAGGTGTACTGGGTGTGCCCGCTGATCGAGGAGAGCGAGGCGCTGGACCTGCGCAACGCCACGGAGACCCACCGGCAGCTCTGCGAGGCCCTGCCGGGCACGCTGGTGGGCCTGTTGCACGGGCGCATGCCGGCGGCCGAGAAGGCGGCGGTGATGTCGCTCTTTGCCGGCGGCGAGATGAAGCTGCTCGTGGCCACCACCGTCATCGAGGTGGGTGTGGACGTGCCCAATGCCAGCCTGATGGTGATCGAGCATGCCGAACGCTTCGGCCTGAGCCAGTTGCACCAGTTGCGCGGGCGCGTGGGCCGCGGCGCGGTGGCCAGCGTGTGCGTGCTCTTGTACTCCCCGCCCTTGTCCGACACGGGCAAAGCCCGTCTGAAGGCGATGGCCGAGACCACCGACGGCTTCGAGATCGCCCGCCGCGACCTCGAGATCCGGGGGCCCGGCGAGTTCATGGGCGCGCGCCAATCCGGCGCGCCCTTGCTGCGTTTTGCCGATCTGAACCAGGATCTGCACTGGCTGCAGGCCGCCCGGCGCATCGCCAGCGTGCTGCTCGATCGCCATCCCGCCGCCGCACGGGCGCACATCGAGCGCTGGCTGGGCACCAAGGCCGACTACCTCAAGGCATAGCCCCAGGCTATCCACGGGCGGCCAACCGGCGCACAATCGTGGCATGGCCCCGATAGCTTTTTCCTTCGACTGCCGGAGGCACCCGCGATGACCCTGACCGAACTGCGCTACATCGTTGCCGTCGCGCGCGAGAAGCATTTCGGCCGCGCGGCCGAGGCCTGCTTCGTCTCCCAGCCCACGCTGAGCGTGGCGATCAAGAAGCTCGAGGACGAGCTCGACGTGAAGATCTTCGAGCGCGGCGCCAGCGAGGTGAGCGTCACGCCGCTGGGCGAGGAGATCGTGCGCCAAGCCCAGGCCGTGCTGGACCAGGCCGCCGCGATCAAGGAGATCGCCAAACGGGGCAAGGATCCGCTCAACGGCCCGCTCAAGCTGGGCGTGATCTACACCATCGGCCCGTATCTGCTGCCCGACTTGGTGCGCAACGCGATCGAGCGCGTGCCGCAGATGCCGCTGATGCTGCATGAGAACTTCACGATCAAGCTGCTGGAGATGCTGCGCACCGGCGAGCTGGACTGCGCCATCCTGGCCGAACCCTTCCCGGAAGCCGGCTTGGCGGTGGCGCCGCTGTACGACGAGCCCTTCGTGGTGGCCGTGCCCCGCACCCACCCGCTGGCCTCGCGCGAGCACATCGCCTCCGAGGAGCTCAAGCGCGAGACCATGCTGCTGCTGGGCACCGGCCATTGCTTCCGCGATCACGTGCTGGAGGTCTGCCCCGAATTCGCGCGCTTTTCCAGCGATGCCGAAGGCATCCGCAAGAGCTTCGAAGGCTCCTCGCTCGAGACCATCAAGCACATGGTGGCCTCCGGCATGGGCCTGACGGTCGTGCCCCAGCTCAGCGTGCCGCGCGAACCGCAGGCCCACGTGGCCTACGTGCCTTTTGCGGCTCCGGTGCCCACGCGGCGCGTGGTGCTGGTGTGGCGGCGCACCTTCACCCGCTACGAGGCCATCGCCGCGCTGCGCAACGCCATCTATGCCTGCGAGCTGGCTGGCGTGCACAAGCTGTCCGAATGATTTTCCATCCCCCCCACCTCTCAAGGAGCGTCTTTCCATGGCCAAGAGCAAGACCAAGTCCACCCGCCTGCCGGTGAACATCGGCATCCCCGAGAAGGACCGCGCCGCCATCGCCGCCGGTCTGAACAAGCTGCTGGCCGACACCTACACGCTGTACCTCACCACCCACAACTTCCACTGGAACGTCACCGGGCCCATGTTCAACACGCTGCACACCATGTTCATGGAGCAGTACACCGAGCTGTGGAACGCGGTGGACCCGATCGCCGAGCGCATCCGTGCCCTGGGCTTCCCGGCCATGGCCTCGCATGCCCATTTCGCCAAGGCCAGCAGCGTGCCCGACGTGCCGGCCGACCCGCCCAAGGCCGAAGAGATGGTGCGCATCCTGGTCGAGGGGCATGAGGCCGTGGCGCGCACCGCCCGCGGCATCTTTCCGCTGGTGGACAAGGCCGGCGACGAACCCAGCGCCGACCTGCTCACCCAGCGACTGGACATCCACGAAAAGACCGCCTGGATGCTGCGCAGCTTGCTGGAGGTGTGACACACCGTCCGCCGCCGCGGCGGTTGGATAATCACGGGCTGTGAACACCGCGCTCGCCCCCTCCCGCTTCGACCTGTACCTGCAGTTGATCCGCTGGGACAGGCCCGTGGGTTCGCTGCTGCTGCTGTGGCCCACGCTGGCGGCGCTGTGGATCGCCGCCGGCGGCTTCCCAGGCTGGCACCTGTTGCTCGTCTTCACGGCCGGCACCTTCTTGATGCGCTCGGCCGGCTGTGCCGTCAACGACGTGGCCGACCGCGACTTCGACCGGCACGTCAAGCGCACCGCCCAGCGCCCTGTCACCACCGGTGCCGTCTCGCCGCGCGAGGCGCTGGCCGTGGGGGCCGTGCTGGCGCTGGCGGCCTTCGTGCTGGTGCTCACCACCAATGCGGCCACCATCGCCTGGTCGTTCGCCGCGCTGGCCGTGGCCATCGTCTATCCGTTCACCAAGCGTTTCTTCTCGATGCCGCAGGCGGTCCTGGGCGTGGCCTTCAGCTTCGGCATCCCGATGGCCTTTGCGGCGGTCACCGGCGGCGTGCCGCCGCTGGCCTGGGCGTTGCTGGTGGGCAACCTTTTCTGGGTGGTGGCCTACGACACCGAATACGCGATGGTCGACCGCGATGACGACCTGAGAATCGGCATCCGCACCTCGGCCATCACTTTCGGGCGTTTCGATGTGTGCGCCGTGATGGGCTTGTATGGGCTGTACGTGGCCACCTGGGGGGTGCTGTGCTGGCAGCAGGGCTACCGCGGCGGCCTGCTGCTGGGCCTGGCTGCCGCCTTGGCCCAGATCGTCTGGCACTACGGCCTGATCCGCAGCCGCAGCCGCGAGGGCTGCTTCCTCGCCTTCCGCCAGAACCACTGGGTGGGCCTGGCGGTCTTCCTCGGGCTGGTGATCGACCCCTGGTTGCGCTGATCAGGGGTACAAGCCCCGCTCCTGGCGGGCCATCAGGATGCGCTCGCAGGCCACCGCAAAGGTGGCGGTGCGCAGCGAGATCTTCAGGCGGTCGGCTGTCTCCCAAATCTTCTTGAGCGCATCGACCATGATCTTGTCCAGACGCACGTTGATCTCGTCTTCGGTCCAGAAGAAGCTCGAGAAGTCCTGCACCCACTCGAAGTAACTCACCGTCACGCCGCCGGCGTTGCAGATCACGTCGGGCACCACGAGGATGCCGCGGTCGGCCAACACGTCGTCGGCCTCGGGCAGCGTCGGGCCGTTAGCGCCCTCGAGCAC
>NZ_JBKBVU010000001.1:0-61781 GCF_046289365.1 Caldimonas sp.
CGGTCGACCATCGCATTGGGGCAGCGGGTGTAGGAAAGCACCCAATCTTTGAGGTGGGACTCTGCGAGCGCGTCGATGAACTGCAGCAGTCCCGCGCGACAGCGTTGGCCGTTGTGGCGCAGGTTGTCGCAGTTCAAGAGCGTGACGGCTCCGGCGCCAGCCTTCATGCGTGCGCGCAGGATGGTCACGAGCGCGCCATAGATCGTGTGTCCAGCCCGCCCAGACTTCACGGCGTCGAGGTCGGCTTGCAGGTCCGGGAAGTTGGTCCAGTCCAGTTGGTCTTTGGCATTCAGATAGTAGCCCGCTTCGGTGACGGTGAAGCTGATGATGCGGGTGGCAGGATCTGCGCCCAGGGCGATCAGAGGCGCCAAGTCGTCTTGATAGGGGATGATGCGCTGGATCGATTCGATGACCGTGTAGCTTCGCTGGCCCTGGGGCGTGACGGTCTCCAAGGTGTAGCGGCCGTTTTGCGCTTCGAGCGCGGCGATGGTGTCGGCCATGTCCGGGCGCAGATTGCCGGCGGCGATGGCCCAGCGCAAGTCGCCTCCTTGGCGCAGCTGGTGGAGGTAGACGGCTTGATGCGCACGGTGAAACGAACCCAAGCCGAGATGCAGGATGAAATGCATGATGTGTGGCTGCAAAGTGAGCGTGTCAGAGATCGAAGTTCGTGGGCATGAGCACGACGTCGCGAATGGTCATGCTGCGCGGCCGAGTGAGCATGAACAGCACCACCTCGGCCACGTCGCGGGCCTCGATGAGACTGCCGTTGGCTTTGGCCTGGGCGAGCTTGTCGGCGGGCCAATCGGAGAGCAGGCCGGTGATGACCGGGCCGGGCGAGACCGAACCCACACGGATGCCATGTTTGAATACCTGCCGTCGCACCGTCTGCACGAAGCAGTGAATGGCCCATTTGGACGATGCATAGACCGGCTCCCAAGGCGTGGGGAAGTGAGCGGCCAGCGAGCTGGTGACGATGATGTCGCCTGTGCCGCGCTCGATCATGTGCGGCAGCACGTTGTGCACGTTCTTCATCACCGCTCCGACATTGAGACCGAGCATGCGGTCGATGGCTTGCGGTGTCGTCTCCAGCAAGTCGCCGCCGATGTACAGGCCCGCGTTGGCATGGAAGATGTCCAACCGATCCACCAGGCTCAAGGTGCGTTGCAGCAGGCAGTTGCATTGCGCCGGGTCTAGCAAGTCCAGCACCAAAGGGCGAGCCTGCGGACCGATCGTTGCGCATGCTCTTGCCAAGGCTGTGGCATCGTGGTCGATCAACACCACTTGTGCGCCGGCATCAGCCATGGCCTTGGCACAGGCCAATCCGATGCCCGATGCTGCACCCGTGATGGCGGCGGTTTTGCCGTGCAAAGCTGGCAGGGTGACCATCGGCGGGCTCAATGGGTGGCAGGTGGGACGACCCGGCCGGCGGTATCGAACCAATGGGCGTGTGCGACGTCGATGTCCAGGCTGACGGCTTGTCCGGCCTGCAGTGCGGTGCGTTCGTTTTGACGCGCCACGAACTGCGCCCCAAGGGGCGTGCTGGCGTAGATCAGCGTCTCGGCACCCAGGGCTTCGACCAGGTCCACGCGGGCCACCACGGGCGTGCTGCCGGCGCCGCGCACACGCACATGCTCGGGCCGCAATCCAACGGCACCGCCTCGAGCACCTTCAGGTGCCTGAGCAAGCACCGATTCCGGCGCTTGGCTCAGCGCAACGACGTTCATCTGAGGCGTGCCGATGAACTGCGCCACGAACTGGTTGGCAGGCTTGTCATACAGCTCCAGCGGCGTGCCCACTTGTTCGATCACGCCGTCGCGCAGCACGACCACCCGATCGGCCAAGGTCATGGCTTCGACTTGATCGTGCGTCACGTAAATCGTGGTGGCACCGAGGTCACGGTGCAGCTTGGCGATCTCCACCCGGGTTTGGCCTCGCAGCGCTGCGTCCAGGTTGGACAGTGGTTCGTCGAAGAGAAACACCTTGGGCGAGCGCACGATGGCGCGGCCGATGGCCACCCGCTGACGTTGCCCGCCCGACAGCTCCTTCGGGGTGCGGTGGAGATAGGGCGTGAGGTCGAGTATGCGTGCAGCGTTGTGCACTTTTTCGTCGATCACCTTGGGATCGACCTTGGCCAGCTTGAGCGCAAAGCTCATGTTCTCGTACACGCTCATGTGGGGGTACAGCGCGTAACTCTGGAACACCATGGCCAGATCGCGTTTGGACGACGGGGCGTGGGTGATGTCTTTGCCGTCCAGAACGAGCCGCCCGTCGTCGATGTGTTCGAGACCCGCGATCAGGCGCAGCAGCGTGGATTTGCCGCAACCGGACGGGCCTACGAAGACGATGAACTCTCCTTTCTCGATGCTCAGGTCGATGCCTTTGATGGCGCGGTGAGCGCCGAAATACTTCTCTATCCCTTGGAGTTGTAGATAAGCCATGGCGTGGTTCACGGGTGGATCGTTACTTGACGGCGCCGAAGGTCAGGCCTTGCACCAGCTGCTTCTGGCTGAACCAGCCGAAGACGACGATGGGGGCGATGGCCATCAGCGAGGCCGCTGACAGCTTGGCCCAGAACAGGCCCTCGGGGCTGGAGTAGCTGGCAATCAGTGTGGCCAGGGTGCCGGCTTTGGCAGAGCTCAGATTGAGCGCCCAAAAGGACTCGTTCCAGGACAGCACCAAACACAGCAAACCGGTGGAGGCCACGCCTCCCATGCCCAAGGGCAGCAAGACCTTGGTGGCTTCCTGCCACAGGGTGGCGCCATCCATGCGGGCGGCTTCCAGGATCTCGCGCGGAATCTCCTTGAAAGACGAGTACAGCATCCACACCATGATGGGCAAGTTGGACAGCGTGAAGACGATGATCAATGCCACTCGCGTGTCCAGCAGATGGCTTTTCTGCGCCAGCACGTAAATGGGGACCAGCGCGCCCACGGCGGGCATCATCTTGGTCGACAGCATCCACATCAGGATGTCCTTGTCACGCTTGCCCCTGTGGAAGGCCATGGCGTAGGCCGCCGGTGCTGCAATGGCCAGACCAAGCAGCGTGGACACCACGCTGGTGACCACCGAATTCCAGGCGTAGTGCAGGTAGTCCGAGCGCTCCTGGACTTCATGGAAGTTCTCCAACGTGGGCTCGAAGAAGAACAAGGGGGGCACCGCGATGGCTTGCAGCTCGGTCTTGAAGGCGGTCAGCAGCAGCCATCCCAGCGGGAAAAACAACGCCAAGGAGGTGGACCACGCGAGCGCGGTACGTACCGCGCCGGTCAGGGTGAAGGTGGATCGACGTGCCATCGCAAGCTCTATTTGTCGAGGTTCTTGCCGACCATGCGGATCAGGAAGATCGCGGCGATGTTGGCCATCAGCACGGCGAACAGGGCGCCGGCCGAAGCCACGCCGGCGTCGAAGTTCAACAGTGCTTGTTTGAAGATCAGGAACGCCAGGTTGGTACTGGCGTCTCCTGGGCCTCCGCCGGTGGTGGTGTAGATCTCTGCAAAGATCGACAAAAGGAAGATCAGTTCGATCATCACGACCACGGCCACCGAACGGCCCAAATGCGGCAAATACAGGTAGCGCAGTTGCTGAAGATAGGTGGCCCCATCCATGCGCGCGGCTTCGAGCTGGTCGCGGTCCATGCTCTGCAGCGAGGTCATGAAGATCAGCGTGGCAAAGGGCAGCCATTGCCAAGAGATCATCACGATCACCGACAGCAGCGGATGGTCGGTGAGCCAGTCCACGGGTTCGGCACCGAAGAAGGTCCAGATCTGGGCCAACACGCCGTAGATCGGGTTCATCATCATGTTTTTCCACATCAACGCATTGACCGTGGGCATGACGAAGAACGGCGAAATCAGCAACACACGAACGATGCCGCGTCCTGCGAAAGGCTCATTGACGAGCAAGGCAATCGCCACGCCCAAGACCACGGTGATGACGATCACGCTGCCCAGCAGCACCACGGTGTTGAGCACCGATGTGGCAAATGACGGGTCGGTGATGAAGAACTCGAAGTTCTGCAAACCGACGAAGCCGCTTTGGTCGGGCTGCATCAGGTTGTAGCGGATGACGCTGAAGTACAGCGTCATTGCCAGTGGCACGATCATCCACAAAAACAGCGTGGCCACGGCAGGGGTGAGCAGCAGGCGCGGCAGTGTGCGCGAGGCGGGGCGATGCATGGTCGGCAATCGATGGAAAACATCGAGGCACCCGCGTCGGTGCGGGTGCCCTTCGTTCGATCAGAAGGCGGGTGAGGACCGTCCGTTGCGCTTAGTTGCTTACTACTTGTAGTAGCCAGCCTTGCGCATTTCGCGGTCGGCGGCCGTCTGGCTGGCTTTCAAAGCCGCATCGACGGTGATCCGACCAGACAGCGCAGCGCTCATCTGTTGTCCCACGGCAATGCCAATGGCCTGAAATTCCGGGATGGCGGCAAACTGCACGCCGACATATGGGCTCTTGGGCAGGGTGGCGTCGGTCGGGTCGGCCGATTCGATCGCCTTGAGTTCAGCCGCCGCGAAGCGGGCCACTTTCTGGAACTCCGTGTGGGCGTATGTGGATTTGCGGGTGCCGGTGGGCACATTGGCCCAGCCGTTGGTCTTGGCTACCAGTTGGATGTAGTCTTTGCTCGTGGCCCAGGTGATGAACTTCTGCGCGGCATCGACTTTCTTGGAGCCCGCCGGAATCGCCAGATTCCAGGACCACAGCCAGTTGGCGCCCTTGGGCGTGACCGCGACGGGCGCTTGCGCAAAGGCCATGTGCTCGGCCACCTTGGATTGCTTGGGATCACTCACGAAGGACGCTGCGATCGTCGCATCGACCCACATGCCGCATTTGCCCGAATTGGTCAGCGCCAAAATCTCATTGAAACTGTTGGCCGACGAGCCGGGGGGGCCATAGTTCTTGAGCAAGTCCACATAGAACGTGATGGCGTCCTTCCACGGCTTGGTGTCGATCTGCGGCTTCCACTGCATGTCGAACCATTGGCCGCCATGGGTGTTGACCAGGGTCGACAAGAAAGCCATGTTGTCGCCCCAGCCCGGCTTGCCGCGCAAGCAAATGCCATAGGTGTTGGGCGGGTTGTGGATTTTGCGCGCCAGTTCGGCCACCTGCGTCCAGGTGGGGCGCTCAGGCATTTGGAAGCCCGCTTTGTCCGCCAGATCCTTGCGATACATCAGCATCGAGGACTCGCCGTAAAACGGCGCCGCGTACAGCTTGCCGCCCACCGTCAAGGCGCTGCGGATGGCCGGCAGCAGATCGTCGACATCGTAGCTGGCGTCGGTCTTGAGCTCTTGCAGCCAGCCCTTCTTGCCCCAGATCGGCGCCTCGTACATGCCGATCGTCATGATGTCGAACTGCCCCCCTTTGGTGGCAATGTCGGTGGTCACCCGCTGACGCAACACGCCTTCTTCCAGCGTGACCCACTTGAGTTTGATGTCGGGGTTGGCGCTTTCGAAATGCTTGGACAGTTTTTGCATTTCGATCATGTGGCCGTTGTTCACGGTGGCGATGACCAGCTCGGTGGCCGCGTGGGCGCCCGTGGCGGCCCACAGGCCGGCGGCGAGCAGGGGGATCAGTCGAAATCTCACGTCGTGTCTCCTTTGAACAAAGGTTTCGGATTCATCGAGCCCTCGGGCTTGCGGGAGGCTTCGCGTCGGAAACCGCAGAACGGATCTTGGTGATACGCCCGCGCGCTTTTGGTACGTGACGATGCAAAGCTGATACTGGATTGCGAAAGTTGGCTGGTAATTACCCTGGTTGGCGAAGGAAAGTATCGTGAACGAGCCGGGGGCGTGCCCGGGCTCGTCCTTGGGCGAGCAGTGAGCCGATGCCGCGACTTGCGGCGGCCGATGCGGGTCGGCGGCGCGAGGGGCCTGCGGCGCACCCGTGGACGAAGGACAGGGATCTGGGGACGCTGCCGCCGTGGCCGCGGCCTCGGGCCGGGAGGCGATCAGGTGAGCGATTGGCAGCGAGGCCGGCCTTGGGCCAGGCGCTGCAGCACCTGCTCGCGGCTTGGGGGCTTGCAGCCGACTTGCTGCACGCACAGGCTGGCGCTGGCGATGGCATGGGCCAGCAAGGCCTCCACATCCTCGGCACCGAGTTGCAGGGCGTCGGCCCGGTTGGCCGAGTGCATCGCCGGGCGGTGCATCAGCGCGGCAAGCATGCCGGCCAGGAAACAGTCGCCGGCGCCCACGGTATCGGCCACGCTCACGGGCAAGACCTCGGCGGCGCTCCATGCAGCCCCGTCTCGGGTCATGAAGACGGCCCCCCGAGGGCCGAGGGTCAGGGCGAGCCAGCGCGCCGGCGTGCACGCCAGCAGCTCGCGCGCTGCGAGCAGCGAATCGGTTTGAGTGAAGCCCAGGACGTGCAAGTCGTCGTCACTGACCTTGATGAGATCGGCCTGGCCCAGCGCGGCCATCACGCTGGATCGGTAGGCCGTCATGTCAGGCACGATCGCCGGGCGCAGGTTGGCATCGACCACCACCAGGCGGCCGGCTGCGCGTTGCGCCTGCAACCAGGGCAAGTACTTGTGGCTGTCATGGGGCACCAAGGCAAGACAGCCGGTGGCCACGGCTTTGAGCCCGGGTTGGGCTGCGCACTGGGCGATCATCGTGGCTGCATCGACCCGACGATCGGCCACCGCCTCGCGGTAGAAGCTGTAGCTCGCCTTGCCGGCGTCGTCCAGGCTGACCACGGCCAGCGAGGTCGGTTCATGGACGGGTTCCTCGTGCGCCAGCGTCACGCCGGCATCGACGAGGGCCTGGGCCAGCCCGCGGCCGAAGCGATCCCGTGACAGGGGGTTGAGATAGAGCGTGCCCACGCCTTGCAGGCCCAGGGCACGGGTGAGGTTGTACACCGCGCCGCCATCACAGGGCCGCAGGCGGCCGTCGGCATCTTGGATCAGATCCATCAGGGCCTCGCCGGCGGTGGCGACGGTGACCGGCGTGGAGGACGGGACGTCAGGGGCAGGGAAAACCATAACTAAATCTAGTTGATTTATTTACGTGTGGGTAACTATAGTGGCTTGCATCCGCAGCGGATGCCGGGGTTTGTCCCGACCGAGGGGGCCGAACATGCGGCCGGGGCTGCGGAGAAGACCGGATCTGAGGAGACTTTTCATGCACAAAGCCGTCTTCGTGTCGTCCCTGCTGGCTGTGGCGATGGGCTGCGTCTTGGCGCAGCCCCAACCCGTGATCGGGCTGATCATCAAGACCGAGTCCAACCCCTTCTTCGTGAAGATGAAGGAAGGTGCCGAGGCCGAAGCCAAGAAGCTGGGCGCCAAGCTGATCGTGGCCTCTGGCAAAACCGATGGTGACAATGCCGGCCAAGTGACCGCGATGGAGAACATGGTGGCCGCTGGCGCCAAGACCATCTTGATCGCGCCCAGCGATGCCAAGGCCATCATTCCCGCCATCAGAAGAGCCCAGGCGCAAGGCGTGATGGTGATCGCTTTGGACAGCCCGACCGACCCGCCGTCCGCGGTGGACGCATTTTTCGCCACCGACAACTACAAGGCCGGTGTGTTGATTGGACAGTACGCCAAGGCCGCCCTGGGTGCCAAGAAGCCCGTGATCGCCACCTTGGACCTGTTTCCCGGGCATCCGGTCGGTGCACAACGTCACAACGGCTTCCTCAAAGGCATGGGCTTGAAGGCTCCGGACGCCAAGAGCAATGAACTGGGAGGCAAGGCCGCTGGCGTGGTGTGCATGGCCGATAGCTACGGCGATGCGGCCAAGGGGCAGACGGGGATGGAAAACTGCCTGCAAAAAAATCCAGACATCAATGTGGTCTACACCATCAATGAGCCGGCCGCCGCGGGGGCGTACAAAGCGCTCAAGGCCGCTGGCCGGGACAAGGACGTGATCATCGTCTCGGTCGACGGCGGCTGCGCCGGGGTGAAGGACGTGGGAGCCGGCGCGATCGCCGCCACCAGCCAGCAATACCCCTTGCGCATGGCTTCGATGGGCGTGGCCGCCGGCGTCGAATACGCCAAGACGGGCAAGAAGGCCAGCGGCTACACCGACACCGGCGTGACGCTGATCGCCGCCAAGCCCCTGCCGGGTGTGGAGAGCAAGGACGTAGCCACCGGGCTGGAGCTTTGCTGGGGGAACAAGTAAGCGGTTGTGCGCATGCCGCTGTGCCGGCTGACCTCGTCTGGGCGCATCGGGCCCGGCGAGGGGCCGGGCCGGGGATGCACGGCTTGGCGGCTGCCTGCACCGATCTCACACAGACCCGATGTCATGAAGATCTTGCGCAACTCATTGCCCCCTGCGGGCACCTTGGGGCCTTTCATGGCCCTGCTATGTGCCTGCGCGTTTTTCGCCACCCAAAGCGAGCGCTTTCTCACCCTGCAGAACTTTTCGCTGATCTTGCAGCAGGTGATGGTGGTGGGAACGATTGCGATCGGCCAGACCTTGATCATCCTGACTGCCGGGATCGATCTGTCTTGCGGCATGGTGATGGCCCTGGGCGCCATCGTCATGACCAAGACGGCGGCCGATTTCGGTTTGTCAGCGCCGCTGGCCATCGCGCTGGGTCTGGCGGTGACCATGCTGTTCGGCCTGGCCAATGGTTTGCTGGTCACCAAGGCCAAGCTGCCGCCGTTCATTGTGACGCTGGGCATGCTCAATATTGCGTTTGCGATCACCCAGCTCTATTCGGGCTCGCAAACCATCACCGAGGTGCCCGAGGGCCTGACTTGGCTGGGCAACAGCTTTCGCATCGGTCAGGCCAACATCTTGTATGGCGTGGTGCTGATGCTGGCGCTGTATCTGATCACTTGGCTGTATCTGCGTGACACCGCACCGGGCCGCCACATCTATGCGGTGGGCAACAACCCCGAAGCCACCCGCCTGACGGGCATTTCCACCGACAAGGTGCTGCTGGGCGTGTACATGATGGCCGGTGTGTTCTACGGCATTGCCTCGCTGCTGTCGGTGGCGCGCATCGGTGCTGGCGATCCCAATGCGGGTCAGACCGAGAACCTGGACGCCATCACCGCCGTGGTACTGGGCGGCACCAGTCTGTTCGGCGGACGCGGTATCGTTCTGGGCACGCTGGTGGGCGCGCTGATCGTGGGAGTGTTTCGCAACGGCCTCACGCTCATGGGCGTGTCGTCGGTGTATCAGATCCTGGTCACGGGCATCTTGGTGATTCTGGCGGTCCTCACCGACCGGATGTCCCGCCAAGGAGGGCGCTGAGCATGGGCATCGACAGCAAACCCTGCGTCGTGATGCAGGCCAAGGGCTTGGTCAAGCGCTACGGTCAGGTCACGGCCTTGGATGGAGCGGACTTCGAGTTGCGAGCGGGCGAGATCCTGGCCGTCATCGGCGACAACGGTGCGGGCAAGTCCTCGCTCATCAAGTGCCTGTCGGGGGCCGTCCAGCCCGATGAAGGGGACATCCACCTCGACGGACGACGGGTGCACTTTCGCAGCCCCATCGATGCGCGTCGCGCCGGCATCGAGACCGTTTACCAGGACCTGGCCGTGGCGCCGGCAATGACGATTGCCGAAAACCTTTTCCTCGGCCGCGAGATCCGCCGCCAAGGCCTATGGGGCCGGGTGTTCCAGGCGATCGACAAGAAAAAGATGCTCGAAGAAAGCATCGCCCGCATGAACGAGCTGAAGGTGGGCATCCGTTCCATGACGCAGGCCTTGGAGACCTTGTCGGGCGGGCAGCGCCAGTGCGTGGCGGTGGCTCGAGCGGCCACCTTTGCGCAGCATGTGGTCATCATGGACGAGCCCACCGCCGCCCTCGGTGTCAAGGAAGGCAATATGGTGCTCGAGCTGATCCGCCGCGTGCGCGATCGGGGCCTGTCGGTGGTGCTGATCAGCCACAACATGCCGCATGTGTTCGAGATTGCCGACCGCATCCACATTGCCCGTTTGGGCAAACGCGCGGCGGTGGTGAACCCGAAAACCATCAGCATGAGCGATACCGTGGCCGTGATGACCGGTGCCATGCCCCCCGAGGCCATCCCGGCCGAGTGCCTGGCCTGAGGCCGCGACATGCTCGACGTCGATCCGCGGCTCGGCCCCAAGCGGCTCCAGGTGCCGGCCGAACGGGGGCACGACGACGTGCTGATGTCAGCCAGCGCCCTCTTGCGGCCCTGATCCGCGCGGCCGTTATCGTCATTGCGTGCACATTGACTTGCCGTGAACCCTTCCAACGATCCATCCCCCCGCCTGGCCGAGATCGCCGGACAACCCTTGCGCCCCCGCGGATCGAACCAGGTCGGCCTGAGGCAGTTCAACGAGCGCGTGGTGCTGCAAGCGCTGCGCACGCATGGTCGCCTGGCCAAAGCCGATTTGGCCCGGATCACCGGGCTGACGGCACAGACCATCGGCTTGATCATCGCCCGTTTGGACGAAGACGATCTGCTCACCCGCGGCGCGCCTGTGCGGGGCAAGGTGGGGCAGCCTTCGGTGCCCATTGGCTTGAACCCGGATGGCGCCTTCGCCATTGGCATCAAGATTGCACGGCGCAGTGCCGACTGGCTCTTGGTGGATTTCACCGGACGGGTGCGCGAGCGCATCAGCGAGACCTACGCATTTCCCGATGCGAGCACCCTGTTGCCCACCATCCGGACCCATCTCGAAGAGTTGTTGCGTCGGCTCGGGCCGCTGGCCTCGCGGGTGGTGGGGGTG
Source organism: Caldimonas sp. (assembly GCF_046289365.1). Taxonomy (NCBI): domain Bacteria; kingdom Pseudomonadati; phylum Pseudomonadota; class Betaproteobacteria; order Burkholderiales; family Sphaerotilaceae; genus Caldimonas; species Caldimonas sp. The sequence goes on from NZ_JBKBVU010000001.1 coordinate 10,640, forward strand.
GGCGTGGCCGCGCCATTCCAGCTCGGGGGCTGGCACCGCATGTTGGGTCTGACCCGCGCGCAGTCCGACGCATGGAACCAGCTCGACCTGGCCGCCGAAGTGCAGCGCATGACGTCCTTGCCGGTCAGTTTTGCCAGGGACACGGTCGCGGCTTGCGTGGCTGAACTGCTGCAAGGCAAGGGCCGCGACATCCATAGTTTTCTCTATCTGTTTCTGGATACCTTCATCGGCGGTGGGCTGGTGCTGCATTCGCGCTTGCATCGCGGCGAGCATGGCAATGCCGGCGCCGTGGCCTCGCTGCCGCTGGGCGTGGCCGAGCGCGGTGCTGGCGAGGTGCCGCCGCAGTTGCTCAGTCGCGCCTCGCTGTGGGACCTCGAGCAGCGTTTGCGCGAACACGGGCTCGACCCCATGGCCGCCTATGACGATCGCGCGCTGCAAGAACCGTGGTGGCCCCACGCGCGGCAATGGGTCGACGACGCGGCACGGGCCTTGGCGCACTGCGTGGTGTCCGGCGCAGCCTTTCTGGATTTACCGGCCGTGGTGATCGATGGCGCGGTCGCTCCGGCCTTGTTGTCTGAGCTGATCGGCTGCACCGGGCAGGCGCTGGCCGCCTACAACTGGGAGGGCTTGCAAACTCCGCCGCGGCTGATGCCTGGCAGCATCGGATCGGATGCGCGTGCCTTGGGCGGGGCCTTGTTGCCGCTGCACGCCACCTTCGCCCCGGATTGGGATGTGTTTCTGAAGGCTTGATCCAGGCGCTCGGCTCACCCAGACCGGATTTCGCGCGAAGGCGCGGATCTGCGCTTCGTCAGGGCAGGGCGATTCGGTCAAAAAAGAGGCCCGCCGTGCGGCGGGCCCAATCCCCGTTCCCTGAGGTTTTTGAGAGTGGTTCAGTCGTCGTTCAGGCTCGACCAGACGGTGTCGCACTGGTGCTCGGCGGCAAAGTGGGGGCGCGGGGCGATGCCTTCTCCCGAGGCGATGTCCAAGCCCAGGTAAGTGGGCGAGGCCGTTTGGAACGCTGGCCACGCCGGCAAACCGGGGGCGTCAGGGCGGCCCTCACGTGCAAAGCGAGCGAAATAGCGCACCAGGGCTTGCTTCAAAGCGGTTTGCTGGGCATCGAGCGGGCGCGGCATGTCGAACAAGTACTGCAGTTCGGCCGAATGGGCTGCGCCCTGCGCAAAGCTCACTGCCGGCAGGACTTCAGGCGCACTGCGGTCGCGGAACTCATAGGCATAGACCACGTGGCCTTGGCTGGCCAGGCGGCGAGACAGGTTCAAGCCGTTGCAGGCAAACACGAGGTCCGTGCCCACGGCAGAGTAGGCCAAGCTGGCGTTGTTGTCGTACAAGGCCGGGTGATAGCTGGTGGCCGCCAAAGCGTCGGCCACCGCCGCCGGCAGCCCCAGTCCCTGGAGGGCCGCGGGCAGCGTTTCGGCGCTGAGCGGTGCTGCGCCGGCCAACTCGTTCAAGGCCGCGAACAGGCGGTATTCATCGCGGGTCGTGCCTTGCAGCACCGCAACGGCGTGCTGTGTGCCAGCCCAGATCTTGCTGCGCACCGAGGCGTCGAGCACCCGTCCGTCCACGCTGGGCACAGGGCCGCGCGGGTAGGCCACCATCTGCGCGCCGAGCAGCGCCTGCACCGGCAGGCTGCGCAGGCATTCGACGGTTTGGGTGTCGCAAGCCGCTCCCCCTGCGCCCGTAACCAAACCCATCGCCGCCTGCGCTACGGTGTGCCCTTTGCCTTCCGAAAGGCTCAGCGTGTCTTGCAGATCCAGGCCATAGGCGCCGCTCATCACGATGGCTTTGTGGAACAGCCCGGCCGATGCGCTTGCAGCCAGGTGCGACAGCACGCTGAAGCCACCGGCCGATTCGCCGAAGAGCGTGACGTTGCGAGGATCGCCCCCGAAGGCGGCGATGTTGTCGCGCACCCAGCGCAAGGCGGCTTGCTGGTCCATCAGTCCGTAATTGCCGGAGTGTCCGCCTTGCTCGGCGCTCAGGGCCGGGTGGGCCATGAAGCCCAAGGCGCCCAGGCGGTAGTTCAAGGTCACCACGACCACCCCTTGCGTGACCAGGCTGGACACATCGGGATAGCCGGCACTGCTGCCGAGGTAGAACGCCCCGCCATGGATCCACACCATCACCGGATGGGGGCCCGGGGTGGTCGGACGAAAGACGTTGAGCGTCAGGCAATCCTCGTTCAGGGTTTGGCTGCTCGTGCCGAAGGCGCTGGCCGGCTGGGCGCACGCGGGGCCGAAGCTCGTGGCTTGGCGCTCTTCGGTCCAGGGCGCCGGCGTCTGGGGTGGCCTCCAGCGCAAAGGCCCCACCGGCGGGGCGGCGTAAGGAATGCCCTTGAACTGCACCACGGTGCCTTGATCATTGGTGTGGCCGCGCACGGAGCCCGAGCTCGTTAGGGCGCGTGTGAGGTCCGGCGGCGGCGTGCGGTCGCCACCTCCGCAGGCGCTCAGCGCAAGCGCCAGTGCCAGCGCAGCCCAACGCGGCGCGCGGTGGCTTTGCGGGGCGAAAAGGCGGTGCAAGAATGTTTGCGGATTCATCGTCGTGCAGTCGGCATCGGCTTTTGCGGCATGATTCCACCGCCTGCTTGGCGCGAGGTGTCACCTGCGCGGCGGGGGGAACCCGCACAAGCACCGTCACCCGCGCGACAGTGGAGGCCTGCCGCCTGCGAGACCCTGACCATGCCAACGAACACGACCCTGCCCCCCGATGCACTGGCCCAGTTGCTGCGCACGATGCCCAAGGCCGAGCTGCACATTCACATTGAAGGCTCGCTGGAGCCCGAACTCATCTTCGAACTGGCCCGGCGCAACGGCGTCGCGCTGGCCTACCCCGACGTCGAGAGCCTGCGACGCGCCTATGCCTTCACCGACCTGCAGAGCTTCCTCGACATCTATTACGCCGGGGCGAGCGTGCTGCTGAAGGAGGACGACTTCTTCGACATGGCCATGGCCTATTTCCGCCGGGCTGTCGCTGACGGCATCGTGCATGCCGAGGTGTTCTTCGACCCGCAGACCCACACCGCACGCGGCGTGTCCTTCGAGACGGTGATCCGCGGGCTCACGCGGGCTCGCGAGACGGCGCAGCAGGAGCTGGGCCTGAGCAGCGCGTTCATCCTGTGCTTCTTGCGGCATCTCAGCGAGGAGGCCGCTTTCGAGACGCTCGAAGAGGCGCTGCCGTGGCGAGAGCATTTCATCGGTGTGGGGCTGGACAGCAGCGAACGCGGCCATCCGCCCGAGAAGTTCGCCCGGGTGTTCGCGCGCTGCCGCGAGCTGGGTCTGCGTCTCGTGGCGCATGCGGGTGAGGAGGGGCCCGCAGCCTATGTGCGCAGTGCGCTGGACGTGCTGAAGGTCGAGCGTATCGACCATGGCGTGCGGGCCCTGGAGGATGCCGAGCTGGTCCGGCGCCTGGCGCGCGAGCGGGTGCCGCTGACGGTGTGCCCGCTGTCCAACGTCAAGCTGCGTGTCTTTGACCGGCTGTCCGATCACAATCTGGGACAATTGCTGGCTTCGGGGCTGGTGGCCACCGTCAATTCCGACGATCCGGCCTACTTCGGCGGCTACCTGCACCAGAACTTCGTCGAGACCTTTGCCGCGCTGCCCGCGCTGCAGGTGCGTGAGGCCTACACCCTGGCACGTAACAGCCTCGAGGCAAGCTTCGCCGAGGCCTCGGCCAAGGCGTGCTGGGTCGACCGGCTCGACGCCCATTTCGAGCGCTTTCACTGAACGCGTGTCCTCCGCGCCCCAGGGGGCCACGCGCCTGCTTCGGGGCCATGTAGAGGAACACCATGTACAAAAACCTCAGGCGTGCGGCCGTAGCTGCCGTCTCAGCACTCGTCTTTGCCAGCGGCTCGTCGGCCCAGACCCCAGCATCCCACCCGTTGCCGCCCGCGCCCGCGCCGTTGAAGGTGGGTTTCGTCTTTGTCAGCCCGGTGGGCGAGGCGGGCTGGACCTACCAGCACAACCAGGGACGGCTCGAACTCGAGAAGAAGCTCGGCTCCAAGGTGCAGACCACCTTCGTCGAGAACGTGGCGGAGGGGGCCGACTCCGAGCGCGTGATGCGCGATCTGGCGGCCCAGGGTCACCGCCTCATCATCGCCACCAGCTTCGGCTACCTGGAGCCGGCGCTGAAGGTCGCCTCTGAGTTTCCGCAGGTGGCCTTCGAGCATGCGGGCGGCTACAAGACCGCGGCCAATCTCAACACCTACAACGCCCGCTACTACGAGGGCCGCTATCTGGCCGGTCTGATCGCCGGACGCATGACGCGCAGCGGCACGGCCGGCTATGTGGCAGGCTTTCCGGTGCCCGAGGTGGTGCAGGGGATCAATGCCTTTGCCCGCGGTCTGCGCGAGGCCAACCCGCAGGCTCAGTTGCGCGTGATCTGGCTCAACGCCTGGTTCGACCCCGCGCGTGAGCGTGAGGCGGCCCTGACACTGATCCGTCAGGGCGCCGACGTGCTCACCAACCACAGCGGTTCGACCGCGGTGGCCCAGACGGCCGAGGCCGAGGGGCGCTGGTTCATCGGCTACCAAAGCGACATGCGCCGTTTCGCGCCCAAGCGCCAACTCACAGCGGTGACGCACCATTGGGGCGGCTACTACACCCGCGTGGCCCAGGCCTTGCTCGAAGGCCGCTGGACGGCCACGCCGGCCTGGGGGGGGCTGAAGGACGGGTTCATCGACCTGGCCCCGCTGCACCCGGATATCCCGGCCGAGGTGGTGAAGCTCGTGCGCGAGCGCCGGCTGGCCATCGAGCAAGGCCGCTTCCATCCCTTCGCCGGGCGCATCGTGGACAACCAGGGCCGAGTGCGCCACGAGGGCGGCCCGATGGACGACCGCCGCATTGCGGCGATGGACTACTACGTCGAAGGCGTGCTGGGGCAGTTGCCCGGGCGCTGATCAGCCGGCCAGGGCCTGTGCGAGCCGGGCTGCCTGTGCCCCGAAGGCATAGGCATCCATGCCCAGGCATCCATAGGTCACACCGGCGTGCACACGCACCGGCACGGCCTGGGGGCCGCCAGCCCCGGCCGGGATGTAGAAGGGCAGCCAGTGCTCGTCGGTGGGGTGCATGAGGGCGGCATGCGGGGCCTGCCGCCGGTAGTCCATCAGGGCCGGCCAGTCGCGCGCCAGACTGCGTTCCCACACCCACTGGCGGAAGGCGGCGCACTCGGGTGTCTCGGGCCGGTTCTCGGAGCGGCCGCCGCCGAGCGCCAGCCGCAGGTTGTGTGTGAGGCTGCCGGTGCCCAGGATCAGCACGCCTTCCTGGGCCAGGGGGGCCAGGGCCTGCCCGGTCGCCCAATGCTCGGCCGGCGCCGCCGAAGGCACCAGCGACAGCGGCACGATCGGGATGTCGGCCTTCGGCCAGGCGTGGATCAACGGCGTCCAGATGCCATGATCGAGCCCGCCTGCGGCAAGCACGTGGTGTGCGATGCCGGCCCGGCTCAGGCAGGCGGACGCGGCCTCCGCCACGGCGGGATCGCCCGGGGCGTCGTAGCGCATCTCGTAAAGCGCCTGGGGGAAGCCCCCGAAATCGTGGATGGTGGAGTGCTGCGCGGCCGCCAGCAGTGCCGGCTCGAGCGTGGTGGTGTGCGCCGAGACGGCGACGATGGCACGCGGCCGGCCGAAGGCCTGCTCCAGGGCCGGCCCCAGGCGCCGGAAGAAGGCGCCGGTGTCGCCCGGATCCAGCGCGATCAGCGGCGAGCCGTGGGACAGGAACAGCGGGGGCAGGGCGGACCTCGTCATACCGGCAGTGGACCACGATGCCGAAGGCCTGGGGTTGCGCCGGCTTGACGTCAGCATTCAGAACCGTTCACGCCACCAGGGCCCACCGCGGTAGCGGAAAACCCCCAGGGCGGTGCCCGGGGCCGGGCTCGGCTATCGTTGCCGTTCTCAAGCTCGCCATCTCCTATGCTGCAGCACATCATCCCCCTTGCCGTGCGCCAGACCCTGCGCGACTTTCGCGCGGGCGAGTTGCGACTGCTGGTCGTGGCCGTGATGCTGGCCGTGGCGGCGCTTTCCGCGGTGGGTTTTTTCGCCGACCGGCTCAAGAACGGCCTGAACCGCGATGCGGCCCAGCTCCTGGGGGGTGATGCCCTCGTGGCCAGTGACCAGCCCACGCCCGAGGCCTTCGTCGAGCGGGCCCGCTTGCAAGGCTTGTTGCAGGCGCGCACCGTGGCCTTTCCTAGCATGGCGCGCGCGCCGCAGGCCCAAGGCGGGGCCACCCGGCTGGTGGCGGTGAAGGCGGTGAGCGAGGGCTACCCGCTGCGTGGCCGCTTGCGCGTGGCCCCGGCGCCCGGCCAAGCCGACGCCCCGGCCGAGGGCGTGCCCGAGCGCGGCAGCGTGTGGGTCGATGCGGCCTTGCTCGAGGCCTTGCAACTGGCCGTGGGCGACACCTTGCTGCTGGGCGATGCGGCCTTGCGCATCGAACGCGTGATCACGCTCGAACCTGATCGCGGCGCCGGCTTCATGGCTTTTGCGCCGCGTGTGATGCTTCACGAGGCCGACCTGGCCGCCACCGCCCTGATCCAGCCTGCCAGCCGGGTCACCTACCGCCTGGCCGTGGCCGCACCGCCGGGGCGCGACGCCGAGATCGGCCGCTATCTCGCCTGGGCGCAGGCCCATATCGACGAGGCGGGCCTGCGCGGCGTGCGCCTGGAGTCGCTGGACAACGGCCGTCCCGAGATGCGCCAGACGCTGGACCGGGCCGAGCGTTTCCTGAACCTGGTCGCGCTGCTGGCCGCCCTGCTGGCAGCGGTGGCCGTGGGCATCGCGGCGCGCGACTTCGCCTCGCGCCACCTCGACGACTGCGCGATGCTGCGGGTACTGGGCCTGCCGCAGCGCACCATCGCCTGGAGCTATGCCCTGGAGTTCACCTTCGTGGGCTTGCTGGCCAGCGCCCTCGGTGTGTCGGTGGGCTATGCCGTGCACCACGTCTTCGTGGCCCTGCTGGCCGGCCTGGTCGAGACCACCTTGCCGGCACCCGGCGCCTGGCCGGCCGTCTTCGGCCTGGGGGTGGGCCTGACCCTGCTGTTTGGCTTCGGCCTGCCGCCGGTGCTGCAATTGGCCCAGGTGCCGGCGGTGCGTGTCATCCGCCGCGAGATGGGCGAACTGCGGCCGGCCTCCCTGGGGGTGCTGGCCGCCGGCACCCTGGGCTTTGCCGCTTTGCTGGTGGCCGCATCCAGCGACCTGCGCCTGGGTCTGATCGCCGTTGGAGGCTTTGCCGCTGCGATCGCCCTGTTCGCGCTGGCGGGCTGGGTGGCGGTGCAGGTGCTGCGCCGCACCGTCGTGGAGCTGCACGTGCCGCGCTGGCTGCGCCTGGCCACGCGCCAGGTGGCCGCCCGCCCGGGCTTTGCGGTGCTGCAGGTCTCCGCCCTGGCTGTGGGCCTGCTGGCCCTGGTGTTGCTGGTGCTGCTGCGCACCGACCTGATCGCCAGTTGGCGCCAGGCCACGCCGCCCGATGCGCCCGACCGCTTCGTGATCAACATCCAGCCCGAGCAGGCGCCAACCTTCCGTGAACGGCTCACGCAGGCCGGCGTGAAGGACTTCGACTGGTACCCGATGATTCGGGGCCGGCTTGTCAGCGTGAACGGCCGGCCGGTGAACCCCGAGGCCTACACCGAGGAGCGCGCGCGCCGCCTGGTCGACCGCGAATTCAACCTCAGCCATGCTGCGACGATGCCGGTGCACAACGCACTGGCCGCTGGCCGCTGGACGCCCGAGGCGGCCGACGAGATCAGCCTGGAGGAGGGTATTGCCCGGACCCTGGGTCTGAGCCTGGGCGACGTCCTGGTCTTCGATATCGCCGGCATGCCGGTGCAGGCCCGCATCACCAGCCTGCGCCGGGTGGACTGGGCCTCCATGCGGGTCAACTTCTTCGCGATGTTTCCACGCAGCCGCATGGACGAGCTGCCCTCGACCTACATCGCCGCGTTCCGCGCGCCGCCGCAGGCGGGGTTCGACAACGCGCTGATCCGGGAATTTCCAAACATCACCAATGTGGATGTCTCGGCCTCGATCGCCCAGGTGCAGCGAGTGCTCGACCAGGTCATCCGCGCGGTGGAGTTCCTGTTTGGCTTCACGCTGGCTGCCGGGGTGGTGGTGCTGTTCGCGGCGGTGACAGCCACCCGCGAAGCGCGTGAGCGCGAGTTTGCGGTGATGCGCGCGATGGGGGCGGGCAGCCGCCTGCTGTCGCGAGTGCAGCGCGCCGAGCTGCTGGGTGTGGGGGCTTTGGCCGGTGCCTTGGCCGCAGGGGCGGCCATTGCCGTGGGCTGGGCGCTGGCCCGCTATGCCTTCGAGTTTCATTGTGGGCCTTCGCCCTGGGTGCCGCTGGCGGGCATGGGGGCGGGGGCGGGGCTGGCGTGGGCCGCCGGCTGGTGGGGCCTGCGCGAGGTGCTGCGCCGGCCGGTGGTGGAAACGCTGCGCAAGGCGGCGCTGTAGAGCTCAAGTCCGGCACTGGGGCGCCGAAATGGGGGTGAATCGGCATCCAATTCCCACGGCCGGGCCCTCAGGGCTCGCTGCTAGACTGGATGCCACCGCCGCGCCGAAGCCAACCACCCCGTGCAAACCGCCGCCCCGACCGACGCCGTGCGCCTGACTGAGCTGAAGCTCGAGCAGGCGCTGAGCCTTCTTCAGCAGGCCGGTTACCCCTTGCCCTCGCTGGTCGAGGCGCCCGCGACGACCGCACTGCAGGCCATCATCGACGGCCTGTGCGATCTGTCGCTGCGTGATGCCCTCACCGGTCTGGCCAACCGCCGCCACTTCCGGGCGGTGCTCGAGCGGGAAATCGATCGCGTGGCGCGGACCGGCGAATCAGCCCTGCTGCTGGTGGTCGATATCGACCACTTCAAGCACGTCAACGACACCCATGGCCATGCGGCCGGAGACCTGGTCATCCAGGCCGTCGGCCAACGCCTGGCCGAGTGCGTGCGCCCGATGGACACGGTGGCGCGATTCGGCGGCGAGGAGTTCGCGATGGTGCTGCCCAATTGCCACCCGGCCTATGGCGAGGCTGTGGCCGAGCGCATCCGCCGCACGATCGAAGGCCGCGCGATCCGCCTGCCGTCAGGGCAGGACATCCATGTCACCGTCAGCATCGGCGGGGCTTTCGCGCCCCAATGGGTGCGCTCGTCGGCGGCCCTGTGGACCGAACGTGCCGATCTGCAGCTCTACTGCGCGAAGACCGAGGGGCGTAACCGCGTCTGCCTCGAGCAATCGGTGGTCAGCAGCGTCAGCAACGAGGAGAAGTCCCTGCTCTTCGGCGTGACAGCCTGGGACGACAGCCTTGAATAAGCCCATGAACACCCCAGCCTCCAGCCTGTCGCTTCCCCTGCCTGGCGCCCGGCGCGCCTGGGTGCTGGCCGTCACCAGCGGCAAGGGCGGCGTGGGCAAAACCTTTGTCTCGGCCAACGTGGCGGCGGCGCTGGCCCGTCGCGGCCACCGTGTGCTCGTGCTCGACGCCGACCTCGGGCTGGCCAACCTCGACGTGGTGCTCAACCTGTACCCCAAGATCACTCTGCACGACGTCTTCACCGGCAAGGCCACCTTGGACGAGGCCGTGCTCAAGGCGCCGGGCGGCTTCTCGGTGCTGCTGGCCGGCTCGGGGCTGGTGGAGTACTCGCGCCTCACACCCGAGGTGCGCGAGCAGCTCCAGCGCGTGGTGGCCACGCTCATCCCGCGCTACGACTACGTGCTGCTGGACACCGGTGCGGGCATCTCCGACGTTGTGCTCTACGCCATTTCCCTGGCCGACGACGTGCTGGTGGTGGCCACGCCCGAGCCCACCTCGCTCACCGATGCCTACGCCACCATCAAGGTGCTGGCCACCCAGCAGCGTCGTCGCGTGCTGCATGTGGCGGTCAACCAGGTGGGCAAGCCGGGCGATGGCAAGGTCGTGACGCATCAACTGCAGCAGGTCGTCGATCGATTCGTCACCACGCCCCAGGGCGAGCCGGTGAAACTCATGCTGGCCGGCGACATCCCCAGTGACGCTGCGGTGCGCGAGGCCTTGCAGCGTCGGCAGCTGCTGTTCGAAAGCCTGCCTGGCAGCGCCGCGGCCCAGGCGATTGCCGCACTGGCCGCTCGCATCGAAGCGGCCGCGCCTGCCCCGGTCGCATCCTGAAACCCAGCGCGGGGCACGCGCAGGGGCGGCTTTCTACAATGGGTGTCCCTTCGACACCCGAAAGGACGCCCATGAATGCCCACGCCCTTGCCCAGCGCCTGGCCCGCAACCGCCTGAGTCGCCGTGATGCCTTGTGGCTCCTGGGCGCGAGCACGGGGGTCGTGGCGGCCCCCTGGCTGCAGGGCTGCGCCACCTCGCCCGTCACCGGCAAGTCCATCGTGGTGGGCATGAGCGAGGCCCAGGAACGCCAGGTCGATGCCCAGGTCTCGCCCCACCAGTTCTCGCAGGACCTCGGGCCGGTGCAGGATGCCGCCGTCAACGACTACGTGGTGTCGGTGGGCCGCAGCCTGCAGACCCACACCCATCGGCCTCAGATGCCCTATTCATACCGCGTGCTCAATGCCAACCATGTCAATGCCTACACCTTCCCGGCCGGGGCCATGGGCGTGACGCGCGGCATCCTCGTCGAGATGGACGACGAGGCCCAACTGGCCGCGCTGCTGGGGCACGAGATGGGGCATGTGAACGCCCGCCACGCCGCGCAGCGCCAGGGCCAGGCCCTGATCGCGCAATCAGTGGTGGCGGGCCTCAACGTCGCCGCCTCCAATTCGCAATGGGGCGCTCTCGTGGGCCTGGGCAGCCAGATCGGCGCCAGCGCTTTATTGGCCGGCTATTCCCGCGACAACGAGCGCGAGGCCGACGCCCTGGGCCAGGAGTACATGGTGCGCGCCGGCTACCCGGCCGGCGGCATGACGGCACTGCACCAGATCCTGGTGGACCAGGACAAGGCCCGCCCCAGCTTGTTGCAGACCATGTTCGCCTCCCATCCGATGAGCACCGAACGGCGCGACACCGCGCGCCGCCTCGCGCAGGAGCGCTATGGCGCCAGCGCCTCGCGGCCGGTGCAGCGTGAGCGCTACATGGACCAGACGGCCTCGCTGCGACGCCTGAAGCCCACCATCGAGGCCTGCCAGCGCGGCGAGACGGCGATGGCGCGCAAGTCCTACGACGACGCGGCCTCGGCCTTTACCCGGGCGCTGACGCTCACGCCGCAGGACTACGCGGCCAATTTGCGCATGGCCCAGTGCCTGCAGGCCCAGGGCCGCCATCGCGACGCGCTGCGCTATGCCGAGGCGGCCAAGACCCTTTACCCGCAGGAGGCTCAGGCCCGCAAACTCACCGGGGTGCTGGCCCTGGCGCAAGGCGATCCGGGCAGGGCCCATGCCGAGTTGCTGGCCTTCGATCGCCTGCTGCCCGGCGACCCGGGTGTGACCTTCCTGCGCGGCGTGGCCCTGGAGGGCCTGGGCGAGCGCGAGGCCGCCGCGCGCCAGTACCACGCCTTCCTGCGCCTGGGGGCGCAGGGGCAGGCGGCCCAATACTCCGCCAGCCGCCTGAAGGCCTGGGGATACGTGAAGTAGAGACCCGATGACCCCGAATCCCACCGATCCAGCCACGCAACCCGACACCGCCTACGAGTGGGTGGGCGGCGAAGCGGCCGTGCGTGCCCTGGTGGACCGCTTCTACGACCTGATGGACCTCGAGCCCGCCTACGCCGAGCTGCGCGCGTTGCACCCCACGACGCTGGAGGGCTCGCGCGACAAGCTGTTCTGGTTCCTGTGCGGCTGGCTGGGCGGGCCGCAGCATTACGTCGAGCGCTTCGGCCACCCGCGCCTGCGCGCGCGTCACCTGCCGTTTCCCATCGGGATCAGGGAGCGCGACCAGTGGCTGGCCTGCATGGACCAGGCCATGCAGGAACTGCAGCTCGACCCGGCCCTGGTGCACCGTCTGCGCGAAGCCTTCTTCAACACCGCCGACTGGATGCGCAACAAAGGCGGCTGAGCCTCACGGGCTCAGCCCGTGTTGCGCAGACCGGCGGCGATCCCGTTGATCGAGATGTGGATGCCGCGTTGCACGCGCTCGTGCACCTCGCCAGCGTCCTTCTGCAGCCGGTAGCGGCGCATCAGCTCCACCTGCAGGTGGTTGATGGGGTCGAGGTAAGGGAAGCGGTGCTCGATGGAGCGCGCCAGCGCCGGGTTGGAGGCCAGGCGCTGCTTCTCACCGGTGATCAGCGACAGGGCCTCGTGCGTGCGCTGCCATTCGGCCTCGATGGCCTTGAAGATGCGGCGTCCCAGGCGTTTGTCCTCCACCAGCTCCACGTAACGCGAGGCCACGGCCAGGTCGGTTTTGGCCAGCACCATGTCCATGTTCGACAGCAGCGTGCGGAAGAAGGGCCACTGGCGGTGCATGCGCGTCAGCAGGGCGAGCCGCTCCTTGCGCTGCGCGCCCTGGCCCAGGTAGGCATCGATGGCCGAGCCGAAGCCATACCAGCCCGGCAGCGCCACACGACACTGGCCCCACGAGAAGCCCCAGGGGATGGCGCGCAGATCCTCGATCGCGCGCGTGGCCTTGCGCGAGGCCGGGCGCGAGCCGATGTTCAGTTCCGCGATTTCGCGGATGGGCGTGGCCGCGAAGAAGTAGTCGGTGAAGCCCGGCGTCTCATAGACCAGCTTGCGGTAGGCCTTCATGCTGGCCTCCGACAAGGCCTGTGCGGCCTCCAGGAAGGCTTTCGGCGCGCTCTTGGTGGGGTGCAGCAGCGTGGCCTCCAGCGTGGCGGCCACCAGCGTCTCGAGGTTGCGCAGGCCGATCTCGGGGTTGGCGTACTTCGAGGCGATCACCTCGCCTTGCTCGGTCAGGCGGATCTGGCCGTTGACCGTGCCCGGGGGCTGAGCCAGGATGGCCTGGTAGCTCGGACCGCCGCCGCGGCCCACCGTGCCGCCACGGCCGTGGAAGAGTCGCAGCGTGATGCCATGCTCGGCCTGGAGGCGGTTGAAGTGCTCCACCAGCTCGATCTCGGCGCGGTAGAGCTCCCAGTTGCTGGTGAAGTAGCCGCCGTCCTTGTTGCTGTCGCTGTAGCCGAGCATGATGTCTTGCTCGCCGCCGCTGCGCTTGACCAGGTCGAGCACACCGGGCAGCGCATAGAAGGTGCGCATGATGGGGCCGGCCTGGCGCAGGTCGCCGATGGTCTCGAACAGCGGCACGACGATCAGGTCGGCCACGGCGTCCTCGCCCAGGGTGCCGCGCATCAGCCCGGCCTCTTTTTGCAGCAGCAGCACCTCCAGCAGGTCGCTCACCGTCTCGGTGTGGCTGATGATGTAGTGCCGGATCGCCTCGGGGCCGAAGCGCTCGCGCATCACCCGGGCCGTCTCGAAGATGGCCAGCTCGGATTCGGTGTGCTCGCTGTAGGTGGCCCCGCGCACGCGCAGCGGCCGCGGGTCGCGCAACTGCTGGACGAGCAGTTCGATCTTGTGGATCTCGTGAAGGTGCGCATAGCCCGACTCCACCCGCGCGCACGCCAGCAGTTCGGCCACCACGGCCTCGTGCTTGTCCGAGCTCTGCCGCAGGTCCACCGTGGCCAGGTGAAAGCCGAACACCTGCACGGCGCGGATCAGCGGGCGCAGGCGCACCTCGGCCAGGGCCGTGCCGTGGTGGTGCGCCAGCGAGTCGTCGATGATGCGCAGGTCGGCCAGGAACTCGCCGGCGTCGGCGTAGGGCGTGGACGGCGCCACCGCGTGGCGCAGCGCCTCGGTGCCGGTGAGGTGCGACAGCGTGGCCGCCAGACGTGCATACATGCCGATCAGCGCGCGCCGGTAGGGCTCGTCGCGGCGATGTTCGTTGGTGTCGGGAGAACGCTCGGCCAGCGCCGCCAGCGCGGGCGTCACGTCCACCAGCATCGCCGAGACCGACAGCTCGGCCCCCAGCGCATGCACCTCGGTGAGGTAGTAGCGCAGGGCCGTCTCGGCCTGCTGGCGCAGCGCGAACTCCAGCGTCGCGGCGGTGACGTTGGGATTGCCGTCGCGGTCACCGCCGATCCAGTTGCCCATGCGGAAGAAGGGCGCGATGTCGAACCCGGGCAGGGCACGCTCCAGGCTGCGGTACAGGCGCGGGATCTGCCGCAGGAAGGTGGTGTGGTAATAGCTCAGCGCGTTCTCGATCTCGTTGGCCACCGTGAGCTTGGTGTAGCGCAGCATGCGCGTTTGCCACAGCTGCGTCACGCGCGCGCGGATCTGGGCCTCGTTGTCGTCCAGCTCGCGCTGGGTGTGCAGCTCGTCGCGCTGGTGGATCAGCTCGGCGATGGCGCGCTCGGCGTCCAGGATGGACTTGCGCTGCACCTCGGTGGGGTGGGCCGTGAGCACCGGGGAGATGTAGGCGCGCTGCAGCGTGCGCGCGATGTCGTCGGCGCGCACGCCGCCTTCGGCCAGGCGCTCGAAGCTGTAGGCGAGCGAGCCTTCCTGCACATGGCCCTGGCGCTCGTGGTGCTCGCGCCGGCGCACGTGATGGCGGTCCTCGGCGATGTTGGCCAGATGCGAGAAGTAGCTGAACGCGCGGATCACCGACACCGTCTGGTCGCTGCTCAGGTTCTTCAGCAGCCGGTCCAACGCACGGCCGGCCTGGGCATCGCGCTTGAGCCGGTAGGCCACCGAGAGCTGACGAATCCGCTCGATCAGCTCGAAGGCCTCACGCCCTTCCTGCTCGCGAATCACATCGCCCAGGATGCGACCCAGCAGCCGGATGTCCTCGACCAGCGGACGGTTCTTCTCGGCGGCATCGGCCTCGATGCGCTTCGCGCGGGGCCGGGCGGGTGCGGTGCGGGCGGCGGGCATGGGTACCTCGGAGCGGCTGGCGGTGGTAACAAAATTACAAGCCTGGGATGGTAGCACCGTCGCGGCCCCGGGCGGGCATCGCACCGTCCGGAGCCGTCCGGCCCCTCGGGTAGCATGCGGTCATGATCACGTCCGACTCTTCCTCCTCCGGCCCCGTTTCGGTGAACGCCCGCTGGGTCATCGCCACCCGCGAAAGCCGCCTGGCCCTGTGGCAGGCGCGGCATGTGCAGGCCCTGCTCGAACAGCGTTTCGGCCATCGCGTCGGGTTGCTGGGCATGACCACGCGCGGCGACCAGATCCTCGACCGCACCCTGTCCAAGGTGGGTGGCAAGGGCCTGTTCGTGAAAGAGCTGGAAGTGGCGCTCGAAGAAGGTCGCGCCCACCTGGCCGTGCACTCGCTCAAGGACGTTCCGATGGAGCTGCCCGAAGGCTTCGTGCTGGCTGCCGTGCTCGAGCGCGAGGACCCGCGTGATGCCTTCGTCTCGCCGCGGCATGCCGACCTGGCCAGCCTGCCGGCGGGGGCGGTGGTGGGCACCTCCAGCCTGCGCCGCCTGGTGCAGTTGCGTGCGCGCCGGCCCGACCTGCGCATCGAGCCCTTGCGCGGCAATCTCGACACCCGGCTGCGCAAGCTCGACGAGGGGCAGTACGACGCCATCGTGCTGGCCGCAGCCGGTCTGAAGCGCCTGGGCTTGTCCGGGCGTATCCGTACGGTCTTCGAGCCCGAGGAGATGCTGCCGGCGGCGGGGCAGGGCGCCCTGGGCCTGGAGATCCGGGCCGATCAGCACGAACTGCGCGACGCGCTGGCCACGCTCGTGCACCGTCCCACCTGGCTGGCGGTGCATGCCGAGCGTGCCGTCTCGCGCGCCTTGGGCGGCAGTTGCAGCGTGCCGCTGGCCGCCCATGCGGTGTGGCAGGGCGGGGAGCTCGTGCTGCACGCTGCCCTGGGCGACCCGGACGCCGAGCCGGTGGGCCTGCTGCAGGTGCGCTGCGCCGCAGCGGTCGCCGACACCGAGGCGGCCACGCGATTGGGTGTGCAGGCGGCCGGGCGCTTGCGCGAGCTCGGGGCCGAGGCCGTGCTGGCCCGCCTGGCCTCGGGTGCCTGAGGATGGTGGCGCCCCCCCCTTGGCTGCTCGTCACCCGCCCGGCGGCGCAGGCCGGTCAGTGGGTCGAGCGGCTGCAGGCGCTGGGCGTGCCGGCAAGGGCCCTGCCGCTGATCGCGATCGCTGCGCCGGCCGACGCGCGTGCAGTGTCCCGGGCCTGGGCCGAGCTGCCTGGCCGCGATCTGGTCGTCTTCGTCAGTCCCAGCGCTGTTGAGCAGTTTTTTGCCCAGGCCCCCGTCGGGGCGCGCTGGCCGGACGGTGTGCGGGTGGCCACGCCCGGCCCGGGCACCGATGCCGCGCTGGCGCGCGCCGGCGTGCCCGAGGCGCTGCGTTTGCGGCCGGCCGACGATGCCGAGCAGCTCGACTCCGAAGCGCTGTGGGCCGTGCTGCGCGGCGAGCCCTGGGCGGGGCGTCGCGTGCTCATCGTGCGCGGTGAGGGCGGGCGGCCCTGGCTGGCCGAGCGCCTGACCGAAGCCGGCGCGGCGGTCGACTTCCTCGGCGCCTACCGGCGTGGCCTGCCGGTGCTGGACCCAGCCGACACGACGCTGCTGCACGAGGTGCTGGAGACGCCCGGCGAGGCGGTGTGGCTTTTCAGCAGCTCCCAGTCCATCGACCATCTGGTGAGCCTGGCACAGGCCCAGGGGCTGCGGCCCGACTGGGCGCAGCAGACGGCCATCGTCACCCATCCTCGCATCGGCCAGCGCGCCCGGGCCCTGGGCTTGCGCAGGGTGCTGGCCTCGCACCCGGCCCCCGACGCCGTGGCCGCGGCCTGGGCGTGCAGGCGCGATGCACCATAGGTGCTCGATACAATGGCCTTCACCGTGAGCGACACCACTTCTCCCACCCCCTCGCCGACCTCCCCCGAACCCTCGTCAGAGCGCGCGGCTGCGCCCGCTGCGCAGGTTGCTGCGGCCAGCGGCCCGTCCGCACCGCAGGCGGCCAGCCGTTCCCTGTGGTGGGTCGCTGTGGTCGGCTTGCTGTTGCTGGCCGTCGTGGGCCTCACGCTGGCCTACCAGGCGCAGCAGCAGGTCCAGGGCCTGGAGCGCGAACTCGTGCGCCGCCAGCAGGACAGCCAGGACCTTGCCACGGAAGCCCGGGCCCTGGCCCGGCAGGCGCAAGACGCCGCGCGCGAGGCGCTGGCCAAGGCCTCCGTGCTGGAGGCGCGCCTGGCCGAGGTGGCGCTGCAGCGCGACCAGCTCGACGAACTGCTGCAGGCCCTGTCGCGCTCGCGGGACGAGAACGTGCTCGTGGAGATCGAGGCCGCCCTGCGCGTGGCCGTGCAGCACTCGGCCATCACCGGCAGCGCCGAGCCCCTGCTGGCGGCCTTGCGCAGCGCCGACGAACGTCTCCAGCGCTTGAACCAGCCGCGGCTGGAGCGCGTGCGCCGTGCCATCGTCCAGGATGTGGAGCGCGCCCGCGCCGTGGCCGTGGCCGATGTGCCTTCGCTGGTGGGGCGGCTCGACGAGGCCGCGCGTCTGGCCGACGAACTGCCTTTGCTGTCCAGCCCCGGCACGGGGGTGGCCGCACGGGCGTCGCAGTCCGCACCGTCGGCCAGCCAGGCTGCCGAGGACTGGTCGGCCCGCGGCCGTGACCTCGCAGCCCGAGTGTGGAGCGAGCTGCGCTCCCTCGTGCGCGTGACCCGCATCGACCAGCCCGAGGCCATGCTGATCGCGCCCGAACAGGCCTTCTTCCTGCGCGAGAACCTCAAGCTGCGGCTGCTCAACGCCCGTCTGGCCTTGCTGAGCCGGCAGTTCGAGACGGTGCAGGCCGACATGCGGCAGGCCCAGCAGGCCCTCGAGCGCTATTTCGATCCGCGCTCGCGTCGGGTCATGCAGGTGGCCGACACGCTGCGCCAGGTGCAGGCCCAGGCCCGAGCGAGCCAGTTGCCGCGTCCCGACGAGACGCTCGCGGCCTTGCAGGCCGTGCTGGCCACACGCTGAGCGGAAAACGCCCGGCCATGCGCAACGTCATCTGGATCCTCCTGCTCTTCGTGCTCGCGGTGGTGGCCGCGGGCGTATTCGGGCGCAACGATGCCGTCGTCACGCTCTACTGGGCCCCGTGGCGGCTGGACCTGTCCTTCAACTTCTTCGTGCTGCTGCTGTTGCTGCTGTGCGCAGGCTTGTACCTCGCCTTGCAGACCCTGCACACCTTGATCGGCCTGCCGCGCCGCGCGCGCGAGTGGCGCATTGCACGACGCGACCACTACGCCCAGCAGGCCTTGCGCGAGGCCCTGGCGCTGTACTTCGGCGCCCGCTACAGCCGCGCCCACAAGGCGGCGCAGCGCGCCCTGACCATTCAGGGCGCCACGCCCGAGCTGCGCTCCGATGCCGAGTTCATCACGCTCGCGCGGCTGCTCGCCGCGGGCAGCCTGCACCGCCTGCAGGACCGAGCGGGCCGCGACGAACTGCTGAGGCAGGCCCTGGCCACGCCGGCGGCCGGCGGCAACGGCCGGGCCGCCGACGAGGGCGTGCGCCTGATGGCTGCGGAATGGGCGCTGGAAGATCGTGACGCCGAGCGGGCCCTGGAGCTGCTGGCCGAGCTGCCGCCGGGCCTGGCGCGGCGCACCCAGGCCTTGCGCCTGAAGCTGCAGGCCGCACGCCTGGCGCGCCAGCCGCTCGATGCCCTGCGCACGGCCCGGTTGCTGGCCAAGCACCAGGGCTTCTCGCAGGTGGCGGCGCAGGGCCTGCTGCGTTCGCTGGCGATGGAGGCTCTGGACACCGCACGCGATGCCGACCAGCTCCAGCGGGTGTGGGAACAGCTCGACGCCAACGACCGCCGCGATGCCTTCGTGGCGGCGCGTGCCGCCACAGCCATGGCCGGTCACGGACGTGTTGACCAGGCGTGGGCGATGCTCCAGCTTTTCTGGGACGCGCCGCAGGGCCGCAGCGCCGAGGAGTGGCAGGCGCTGGCCGAGGCCTTCGTGCGCTCGCTCGAAGGCCTGGGCACTGACTGGCTGCCTCGCCTGGAGGCCGCGACACACGCCCATCCCACGCGCCCCGAGCTCGCCTATGCGTTGGGCCGCGCACTGGCCCAGTTGCAGCTGTGGGGCAAGGCGCGCCAGCAGCTCGAGCGCTGCGCCGATGACCCCGCGCTGCCGGCACCGCAGCGGCGCAGCGCTTGGCGCCATCTGGCCGAGATGGCCGAGCAGGACGAGGACCTCGAACGGGCGCGCACCTGCTATCGGCGCGCGGCACGCATCGAGTGATGACAAACGCAAAAAACGTGTTATAGTTTCGTTCTTCGCGGCTGTAGCTCAGTTGGATAGAGTACTTGGCTACGAACCAAGGGGTCGTGGGTTCGAATCCTGCCAGCCGCGCCAGCTCCTCAAGGGCCTGATCCATCAGAAGGGATCAGGCCCTTGTCCTTTGCGAGCCTCGCCATCAGCGCGAGGCTGTGAGCAGCCGGTGTGCCCCTCGAGGGGTCGATTCAGCGCGACATGTGCTGCGGCGATGGGGCTTGCAGGGTTGGGTCTGCCGAGGCTGGCTGCGGCATGAGAAGCAGGCATTCCAGCAAGGCGGCGCGCTGGGCCTTCTGGGCCTCGCCATCCTGACGGATCAGCATCGATTCACCCACTTCCCAGGCGTACAGCGCAAAACCTCTTGCCCGTGCCTCGGGGATGGAAAAGCCCAGCGCCGAGAAACATTGCGCGATGTAGGCGATGCGGCGCGAATCCACCTCGTCGAGCGCCTGGCGCGCCGTCTCGTCATGCCGCGCCCATGCACGGATGGCCAGCTCGATGCGAGCGGCACGGCGGGCCGAAGGCCCGCGGAAGGGCAGGGACATCAGCTCGGTGATCAGTGCACGTGGCTCCACGTGCTTGCGCTCGAAGCGATCGATCAGCTGCTCGGTGGCGGCATCACGCCAGGCCTTGAGCACGCTCATCAGGAGATCCTCGCGGTCCTTGAAGTGCCAGTAGAAGCTCCCACGCGTCACGCCTAGGAGCTTCGCCAGCACGTCCACACGCACGTTGTCTACCCCCTGGTCCACCAGCAGTTCGGTGGCCGCCTCGATCCAGCTTTCGGGTGTGAGGGAGGTTCGTGGCGCTTCGGCCGTACGGCGTCGGGGCCGGGTGGATGCGGTGGGCAAAGATTCGGTCATGGCGGGTTGAGGGGATCGATCCCCGCAATTGTCCACTATCTGGCCCATGCACCAACGCATGTGCTTTGGTGAAAGTCCGGATTTCCTATCTCACATCAAGCCCTAATATCATCTCAATACACATGTGTATGTGCATGTTGATGATGCGGGCGCCGATGCAGTGCCTGCACGGTTCGACCCAGGAGACGAGATGGCCCCCGGTTTCTTTGACGATCCGAGTGTCGTGGCCCCGCCCCGCGTGGTCAGGCGGGACCTGCCCGGCGGCGGCTTCGTGCTGCGCTCGCCAGAACCCTTGCAACCCCATGCCCGCTGCGTCGGGGAGTGGCTGGAGCACTGGGCTGTGGCCACGCCCGAGGCCTTGGCCCTGGCCGAACGGGGAGCCGACGGGCAGTGGAGACGCCTGAGCTATGCCCAGGTCCGGCAGGCCGTGGGGGCCATCGGCCAGAGCCTGCTGGACATGGAGTTGCCGGCCGACGCCCCGGTGGTGGTGCTGTCGGACAATGGCCTGGAGCATGCCCTGCTGATGCTGGCCGCCCTGCACGTCGGCCGGCCGGTGTGCACGGTCTCCAGCGCCTACTCCCGGCTGGCGAAGGACCACGCCAGGATTGCCAGCATCCTGCGCAGTCTCGGGCCATCCTTGGTCTATGCTTCCAGTGCAGAAGTGTATGGTCAAGCCATGCGGGCTGCCGAGGTGGACACCTTGGCGGTGTTCAGTTCGGGGGCACAGGCCCATCCGGGCGCGCTGACCTTCGAGCGGCTACTGCAGGGGCGCGAAACCGGCGCGGTGCGTCGGGCCTTCGAGGCGATCACGCCCGACACCCATGCGAAGTACCTGCTGACCTCGGGCTCGACCGGCCAGCCCAAGGTGGTGATCAACACCCATCGCATGCTGTGCGCCAACCAGCAGATGATCGCGCAGGCCTGGCGCTTCCTGGAACGCGAGAAGCCGGTGGTGCTGGACTGGCTGCCCTGGAGCCACACCTTCGGAGGCAACCACAACTTCAACTTGGTGCTGCGCAACGGTGGCACGCTTTACATCGACGAAGGCCGGCCTGTCCCTGGAGGGATCGAGAAGTCCGTGCGCAACCTGCGCGAGGTCCAGCCCACGCTGTACTTCAACGTGCCGCGCGGCTTCGACATGCTGCTGCCTCACCTGGAGGCCGACGAGGCTCTGGCGCACGAGTTCTTCGCCCGCCTGCGCATGGTGTTCTACGCGGGAGCGGCCTTGCCGCAGGCAACCTGGGAACGGTTGGAGAAGGTGGCAGCACGGGTGCGTCGCGAGCCGGTGTGGTTCACCACCTCCTGGGGGTCGACCGAGACCGCGCCGGCAGTCACCACTGCCCACTGGAAGCTCGACCGCGCCGGCGTCATCGGACTGCCGCTGCCGGGGGCGGAGCTCAAGTTCGTGCCCAACGGCGAGAAGCTCGAGATGCGCGTGCGCGGCGCGTCGGTCTTCCCAGGCTACCGTAATGCGCCCGAGCTCACCGCACAGGCCTTCGACGAGGAAGGCTACTACCGAATCGGCGATGCCGGTTTCCTGCTCGACCCGCAGCATCCCGAGCGTGGCGTGGTCTTCAACGGCCGCGTGGCCGAGGACTTCAAGCTCACCACAGGCACCTGGGTGTCGGTGGGCACGCTGCGAGTGAGACTCCTGTCGGCGCTGGCCCCCTATGCGCAGGATGCGGTGATCACGGGGCACGACCGCGACGAGGTCGGAGCGCTCCTCTTTCCGAGCCCGGCGGCCAGGGATGTGCCGGCCGGGCAGCTCGCTCTGCGTGTGCAAGAGGCGTTGGCGTCGCTGCGTGCTCAGGGGGGTGGATCGTCCCAGACGCCAGTGCGTGCGATGTGGCTGGACGAGCCACCCGACCCCGATGCGGGCGAAATCACCGACAAGGGGTACGTCAACCAGCGAGCGGTCCTGCATAGGCGCTCGGCACAGGTGCAGGCCCTCTACGCCTCGCCCTGCGACCCCCGAGTCATCCTGGCTCCTGCAAAGAACGACTCATGAACCTGCAATTTCATTCTGCCGGGGGCTTGCTGGCGGACCTCTCCCTGCTGCACATCGAACGGGCTGGGCCAGTGGTGCATCTGCGCCTGATGCGGCCGGCCAAGCGCAATGCCCTCAACGACGAGCTGATCGCGCAACTGCACACTGCCTTCCTGCACCTGCCGGATTCGACCCGTGTGGCGGTGATCAGTGGCGACGGCGAGCATTTCTGCGCGGGGCTGGACCTGTCGGATCTGAGCGAGCGCAGCGTGGCCGAAGGCATCGCGCACTCCCGCCGCTGGCATGCAGTCTTCGACCAGATCCAGTTTGGCCGCGTGCCGGTGATCGCAGTGCTGCACGGGGCGGTGGTGGGTGGTGGATTGGAACTGGCCAGCGCGGCCCATCTGCGCGTGGCCGAGTGCAGTACCTTCTATGCATTGCCCGAGGGGCAACGCGGCATCTTCGTGGGTGGCGGCGGATCGGCGCGCATCCCGCGCCTGATGGGTGTGGCCCGCATGACGGACCTGATGCTCACAGGCCGGGTGCTCGATGCCGAGGAAGCCCAGGCGGCCGGCCTGTCGCACTACCTGGTGGGCGAGGGTGAGGGGTTGGCGCGGGCTTTTGCACTGGCCGAGAAGGTGGCTTCCAATGCCCCATTGTCGAACTATGCCGTGATGCAGGCGCTGCCTCGCATCGCCGAGCTGCCGCAGGCCGAAGGCCTGTTCGTCGAGGCCCTGATGTCGGCCATCGCTCAAGGCGACGAGGCGGCCAAGGAGCGTGTGCGCGCCTTCCTGGACAAGCGCGCCGCAAAGGTGTCGAAGTTATGAGCCGCGGCCTGTATCAATGCTTCGACGATGTCTGGCTGCTCGACGGACTGCGCACGCCGCTGGTGGACTATTGCGGCGCCTTCGCCGGCGTCTCGCCCACCGACCTGGGCATCAAGGTGGCGCGCGAGGTGCTGGCACGCACCGGCGTGGCGGGCGACGCGGTGGACAGCGTGTTGGTGGGCAACGTTGCTCCGGGCGATGCCGATCACTTCTTCCTGCCACGTCACGTCGGGCTGTATGCAGGAGTGCCGATCGAGGTGCCGGCCCTGCTGGTGCAGCGCATCTGCGGCACGGGCTTCGAGCTCTTCCGCCAAGCCGCCGAGCAGATCAGTGCCGGGGTGGCCTCGACCGTGCTGGTGGTGGGCACCGAGTCGATGACGCGCCATCCCATCTCGGCCTTCGAGCACCGCCAGGGCTTCCGCCTGGGCGCTCCGCTGGGCTTCAAGGACACGCTGTGGGAGTCGCTCAACGACACGGCCGTGGGGGCCTCGATGATCCAGACGGCCGAGAACCTCGCTCGACGCTACGGCATCACGCGTGAGGAGGTCGACGCCTTCGCCTCCCGTTCCTTCGGGCGTGCCGTCGCCGCTCAGGAAAGCGGCTGGCTCGCCGGAGAGATCGTGAGCGTCACGCACGAACGCTTTGAACGGGAGGGTTGCCTACCTCGCGGCATCCGGCTGCAGGGGGAGGCGGCGGTGATCGATCGCGACACGCATCCGCGCCGCTCGCCGCCTCAGGTGCTGGCCCGGTTACGTACGATCTATCCCGGTGGCGTTCAAACCGCCGGGAACAGCTCGGCGCTGACCGATGCCGCCGCCGCTGCTGTAGTGACGTCGGGTCCGGCGCTGCAAGGGCGTCGACCGCTGGGCCGCATCGCAGCTGCCGCTGTGGTGGGCGTGCCGCCCGAGATCATGGGCATCGGCCCGGCCCCGGCCATCCGCCTGCTGCTCGAATGCCGGGGCTTGCATGTGCATGACATCGCACGCGTCGAGGTCAACGAGGCCCAGGCAGCGCAGGCCCTGGCCGTGCAGCGCGAACTCGACCTCGACCTCGAGCGGCTCAATGTGCACGGCGGTGCCATTGCGTTGGGACATCCGCTGGCTGCCACTGGGGTGCGGCTGGCCGTGACGGTGGCGCGCCAGCTTCGGGCCATCGGTGCACGCCACGGGATCGCCTCGGCCTGCGTGGGCGGAGGGCAGGGCATGGCCCTGCTGATCGAGAACCCAGACGCTTGATATTCATCACCCACCCAAAAGAGGAGACAGACCATGATCACACGACGTCAGTTTGTACAGGCTTCGATGGGCGCCGCCGCGCTGGGGCTGCTCGGGCAGACCCAGGCCCAGCCCGTGGAGCAGCCTAAGTTCCTCTACGGCTTCCCGCCGGGCAGCTCGGGCGATATCGTGGCGCGCCGCATCGCCGAGCGCATCGCCGGGACGCCGTATGCAAGGAATCAAGCCATCGTCGAGAACAAGGCCGGCGCTGGCGGGCGCATCGCGCTGGAGGCGCTCAGGCAGGCCACACCGGACGGCGCCACCCTGTGCCTGTCGCCTTTCTCGGCCACTTCGGTGTACCCGCACATCTACACCCGGCTCGGCTATGACCCGGTGAATGACTTCTTGCCGGTGTCGATCGCAGCACTGATGTTCCATGGCCTGGCGGTGGGCCCGCTGGTGCCGGCCAGCGTCAAGAGCGTGAAGGACTATCTGGCCTGGGCCAAGGCCCATCCCAAGGATGCGAACTACGGCTCGCCGGCCGCCGGCTCCACTCCGCATTTCATCGGTGCACTGCTGGGGCTGAACAACGGGGTGGATCTCAAGCATGTGCCCTACCGAGGCTCGGTGCCTGGGGTCACCGACGTGGTGGGCGGGCAGATCGCTTCGATGGTGACGCCCAGCGGCGATTTCATCGCGCATCATCGAGCCGGCAAGCTGCGCGTGCTGGCCACCTCGGGCAGCCGCCGCTCGCCCTTCCTGCCCGACGTGCCCACCTTCGCCGAGCAAGGCTTCCCCGAACTGACGGTGGAAGAATGGTTTGGCTTCTACGCTCCGGCGCGCACCCCGGCGGCCGTGGTGGCGGCCGCGAATGCGGCCATCAATCAGGCCCTGAAGGACCAGTCCGTCATCGATGCCCTGGGCATCGTGGGCCTGATCGCCCAGGGGTCCACGCCGCAGGAGATGGCCGCCAGTCAGAAGCAGGAGTTCGAACGCTGGGGTCCGCTGGTGAAGAAGATCGGCTTCACGGCCGAATCCTGAGATCCGCGGCAGCCGAGGAGAGGAGCATTGTGCAGCGACGCGTCTTTCTGGCTGGGGCGGCAGCATGGAGCGCCATGCCCGCCGTACTGAGGGCGGCCGAGCCCGGTGTGAGTGATGGCGAGATCGTGCTGGGCCAAAGCGGCATCCACAGCGGCCCTCTCGGCGTGCCCGTCAAGGCCTTCCTGGGCGGGGCGCAGATGGCCTTCGACGAGATCAATGCCGGCGGGGGCGTGGCCGGCCGTCGCTTGAAGCTGGTGACGCTCGACGATGAGCTCAAGCCGGATCTCGCCGTTGCGAACTGCCGCCGCCTGCTCGACGAGCACAAGGTCTTCGCCTTCTTCGGCAATGTGGGGTCGGGCACCACCGCAGCCGTGGCGCCTCTGCTCAAGGACAGTGGCGCACCCCTGGTCGGGGCCTATGCCGTGGCTGACTCGGCGCGTGAGAAGGCGGCCGGCTCGGCCTTCTTCGTGCGAGCCACCACCGGGCGCGAGGCGCAGGTGCTGGTGCAACACCTGACCACGATCGGCATCCGCCGCATCGGTGCGGCCTATCTGGATGTGGCCGGAGGGCATGAGGCCTATGGACACATCCAGGCCGCGCTGAAAGTCCACGGTCTGGAGCCGCATGTAAGCGCTCCGGTCAAGGGCGACGGCAGCAACGTGGCCGAGGCGGCGCGCATCCTGGCTGAGCGCCAGCCTCAGGCGGTGATCATGTACCTGGCCGGCGCCCTACCGGGTGAGCTGATGAAGGCCACCTGGGCCCAAAGCAGCGGCACGTCCTTCTATGGCATGTCCATCGTGGCCGGCGAGGTCACGGCCAAGGTGCTCGGTCGCCGCAGCCGGGGCCTGGCGATTTCCCAGGTGATGCCCTATCCCTGGGGTGAAGTGGAGCCCGCCCTACGCGAGTATCGCCAGGCGGCCGACAAGGCGAAGGTGGCCGTGGGCTACAACAGCCTGGAGGGCTTCCTCAACGCGCGGGTGCTGATCGAAGCCCTGCGCCGTACCGGGCGCGACCTCACGCGCTCCCGCCTGCATGCCACGCTGCGCGGGTTGCGCATGCGCATAGCGGGCATGGACGTGGATTTCACGGGCAGCCAGTCCACCGGCTCGCGCTTCGTGGAACTGGTGCAGGTGACACACGAAGGGCGCTTCGTGCGCTGAACCACAGGGGGCTCAGACCCCCAGGTAGCGCCCCAGTTCGGCCGGGCGCTGCTGCAGATCTTCGCTGGCGCCGGCGAGCACCACCCGGCCTTTTTCCAGCACCACCAGGCGATCGGAGTGGGCCATCACGGTGCGATAGTTGCGGTCCACCACCAGGGTGGCCAGCCCGCAGGCGCGGATTTCGCCGATCACGCGCCAGATTTCGGTGACGATCAGCGGGGCCAGGCCTTCGGTGGCCTCGTCGAGGATGATGGCGTCGGGGTTGGTCATCAGTGCGCGGCCGATGGACAGCATTTGCTGCTCCCCGCCGGAGAGCTGGGAGCCCAGATGATCCAGGCGCTCGGCCAGCCGCGGGAAGGTGCTCAAGATGCGCTCGAGGCTCCAGTCGCGCTGGCCCTGCAGGCCGGCTCTTGCGGCCATCACCAGGTTTTCTTTCACCGTGAGATTGGGAAAGATGCCGCGTCCTTCGGGCACATAGGCGATCCCCAGCCGGGCCACCTCATGAGGCTGGCCGCGCGAGAGGTCGCGCCCGCGCACGACGATGCGCCCCTCGCGCTGGCGCACGTGGCCCAGCAGGCTGCGGATCAGGGTGGACTTGCCCATGCCGTTGCGGCCGAGCAGGCCCACGGTTTCGCCGCGCGCCAGGGTGAAATCGACACCGCGCAGCACGTGGCTGCTGCCGTACCAGGCATGCAGGCCGGTGGCTTCGATCAGGGTTTCCATGCCCGCTCCTCAATGCTCGCCAAGGTAGGCGGCCTGCACCTCGGGGTTGGCGCGCACCTCGTCGGGTGAGCCCGAGGCCAGCACACTGCCATTGACCATCACGGTGATGCGATCGGCCACGGCGAACACCGCATCCATGTCATGCTCCACCAGCAAGATGGCGTGGCCCCGGCGCAGCTCGCGCAGCAGGGCGAGCATGCGCTCGGATTCCTCCGGGCCCATCCCCGCCAACGGCTCGTCGAGCAGCAGCACACGTGGCTGTGTGGCCAGGCACATGGCCACCTCGAGCTGGCGCTTCTGGCCGTGCGAGAGGCTGGCGGCCGGGCGGTCGGCCACCGCGCTCAGGCCGGCGCGTTCCATCGCCTCGTCGGCACGCCGGGTGCTCCACGGGCAGCGTTGCGCGGCCTCCCAGAAGCGCCAGGGCCTCTGGGCGTGGCTCTGAGCCGACAGGCGGCAGTTCTCGCGCACACTCAGCGGCAGGAAGGTGTTGTTGCGCTGATAGCTGCGGCCCAGGCCGGCCTGAGCCCGGCGCGGCTGCGACCAGCCGGTGATGTCCTGGCCGTCGAGCACCACCTCGCCTGAGCTGGCCGGCAGCTCGCCCGAAAGCAGATTGATCAATGTGGACTTGCCCGCGCCGTTGGTGCCGATCACGGCGTGGATCTGATCGGCCTGCAGGTCCAGGCTGACATCGGCCACCGCGGCGAGGGCGCCGAAGCGACGGGTGAGAGCGCGCGCGCTGAGCCAGGCGCTGGCGCCGCTAGGGATCGAGGAGGTCATGGGTTGCTCCGGCGGGGTCAACGGTGAGATGAGGCCGCGCCGGGGCGGGGCACGGGCAGTGCTTCGTCGGCCTCGGGGTCGGTGTGCTGCGGTGCGGCTGCCGGTTTTCCGCCGGGGCTTTGGGCTTGGCTCCGGGCGCGTGGCATCCCACGTTGGCGCAGGCGGGTGAAGCCGCCTGCGATGCCCTGGGGCAGCAGCACGACCAGGCCGATGATGAAGCCGCCCATCAGCAACTGCCAGTGCTTGGTCAGGTCCTGGAACCACTCGGCCAGCAGGACGAAGGAGGCCGCGCCCACCACCGCGCCGGCCAGGCTGCCCAGGCCGCCGAGGATGACCATCAGCAAGGCATCGCCGGACTTGTGCCACGACAACAACTCAGGGTTCACGTAGCCGTGCTGGGTGGCGTAGAGGAAGCCCGCCAGCCCTGCGAAAGCCCCGCCGATCACGAAGCTGGCGAGTTTGTAGGCCACTGTCGCATAACCGGCTGCACGCATGCGCTGCTCGTTGTGCTTGATGCCCACGAAGGTGTGCCCCAGGCGCGAGCGCAGCACCAGGGCGAGCGCCCCCACCGTGAAGGCCAGCAGGGCCAGCGTGAACCAGTAGAACTGGGCCGGCTGCTCCAGGTCGACGAAGCGCCAGCCCAGCAAGGTGAACTCGGGTTTGAAGTAGATGTAGGTGCCGTCGCTACCGCCGAAATAGCGGGTGTCGTGCACGACGAAGTAGACGAGCTGGGCGAAAGCCAGCGTCACCATGATGAAGTAGATGCCCTTGGTGCGCATCACCAGCGCGCCGATCGCCAGGGCCAGCAGCATCGAGGCACCGACGGCCGCACCGAGCAGCAGCCAGCCGTTGCCCACGTCGGACTGCGGTGCAAGCAGCGCCACCATGTAGGCGGCAAAGCCGAAGAAGGCGGCATGCCCCAGGCTCACCAAGCCGGTGTAGCCCACCAGCAGTTGCAGGCTGAGTGCGAAGATGGCCATGATGGCCACCTTGGCACCCAGTTCGATGTGGAAGGGCGTGCCGATGGGCTCAGGCAGCAGCGGCAGCAGGGCCAGCACCACGAAGGCCGCAACCCAGGACCACACAACGGAGTACTTCATCTGCAGATCCTCGGGGTTCGGTGGTATCAGGTCCCTTGCTTGAAGAGGCCTTCGGTCTTCCAGAGCAGGATGATGGCCATCATCAGGTAGACCAGCGCACCGGCGGCCTGCTGCCAGAAGACCTTGCCGAAGGTGTCGACGAAGCCGATGAGCAGCGCGGCCACCAGGGCGCCCTTGATCGAGCCGATGCCACCGATCACCACCACCACGAAGCAGATGATGAGCACCGAGCCGCCCATGCCCGGATAGACCGAGCTGACCGGCGCGGCAATCATGCCGGCCAGCACGGCCAGGGCCACCCCTGCGGCAAAGACGAACCGGTACAGCAGCGAGATGTTGATGCCCAGGGACTGCACCATCTCGCGGTTGGTGGCGCCGGCGCGCACCATCATCCCCAGCCGGGTGCGCTTGATCATCAGGTACATGCCCAGCGCCACCGCCAGACACACCCCCGAGATGAAGAGGCGGTAGACGGGGTAGGTCATGCCGTGGCCGATCTCGATGCCGCCCGACAGCCAGGCCGGTACCTCCACGCCGTGCACGTCATCACCCACGAGGAGGCTGCGCATCTCCTCGAAGACGAGGATGAGCCCGTAGGTCATCAGCACCTGCAGCAGGTGTTCGCGTTCATACAGGAAGCTGAAGAAGCCCCATTCGAGCAGATAGCCCAGCACCACCGACAGCACGATGCCCAGCACCAGGGCCAGCGCGAAGTTGCCCGTCAGCGACGACAGCGTGAACGCCAGGTAGGCGCCGATCATGTAGAAGCTGCCATGGGCGAGGTTGATCACGCCCATGATGCCGAAGATCAGCGTCAACCCGCTGGCCACGAGGAACAGCAGCAGCCCGTACTGCACGCTGTTCAGGCACTGAATCAGAAAGGTCGTCAAGTCCATGTGGGAGCTTCGTCTGGCCTTGGAGCAAGAGGGGCGTCAGCCTACCCACCAGCAACCGCCGCGCAGCCGGCTTCGCCGGTCTGCCAGCGGTGCCCCCTCGAAGGGGGCGCGCGCAGCGCGTAGGGGGCGGTCGTCGATCACATCCTGCAGCCGCGAGCCGGGTCTTCCAGCCCCTTCACAGCGATGCTCACGGAGCGGTTCATCTTGTTGTCCACCTTGCGCAGATAGATGTCCTGGATGGGGTTGTGGGCCTTGGACATCGTGAAGGGGCCGCGCGGGCTGTCGATCTTGGCCGCGCGCATGCCTTGCACCACGGCGTCGCGCTTGCTGATGTCGCCGCCGGCGGCCTTCAACCCGGCAGCCAGGAGCTGGGCGGCGTCATAGCCTTGCACGGCGTAGACGTCGGGCTGAAGCTTGTAGGTCTTGGCGTAGGCGAAGCGGAAGGCCTTGTCCTTGGTGAGCTGCAGGTCGTCGGCGTAGTGCAAGGTGGTGAACAGGCCGTTGGCGGCTTCGCCCTGGGCCTCCAGCGTGCCGTCGGTGAGAAAGCCGGCGCCGTACAGCGGGATCTTGTCCTTCAGGCCTGCGGCGGCATAGTCCTTGACGAACTTGACCGCGCCACCGCCGGCGAAGAAGACGTAGCCCGCATCGGGCTTGAGGGCGGCGATCTCGGTGAGCAGGGCCTGGAACTCGACATTGGGGAAGGGCAGGTTGAGCTCCTTGATCACCTTGCCGCCCTTGGATTCGAAGCCCTCTTTGAAGCCGCGCACCGATTCATCGCCGGCGGCATACTTCCAGGTCAGCGTCACGGCGGTCTTGTGCTTCATCTTCTCGGCCGCGACCAGGCCCATGGCATAGGCCGGTTGCCAGTTGGTGAAGGAGGTGCGGAAGATGTTGGGCGCACACAAGGGCCCGGTGATGGCGTCGGCGCCCGCATTGGGCACGATCAGCAGGGTGTTGGTGTCTTTGGCCACCTTGGCCATGCCCATGGCCACACCGGAGTGCACGGTGCCCACGAGCACGTCGACCTGGTCGCGTTTGACCAGCTTGTTCGCGTTCTCGGGGGCCTTGGCCGGGTCGGACTCGTCGTCCACCTTGAAGAACTCCACCTCGCGGCCGGCGAGCTTGCCGCCGTTCTCGTCGAGGTACAGGCGGAAGCCGTTTTCGATGGCCGTGCCCAGCGCGGCGAAGGTGCCGGTGTAGGGCAGCATCAGCCCGATCTTGATCTTTTCGTTCTGAGCCTGGGCGGCGGTGCTCAGCGTGGCGGCCAGGGCGGTTGCCAGCAAGGCAAGGGCGGGACGGGATGTGTTCATGGCTTGTCTCCTTCTTGGTGGGGGCGAACTCAAGGGGTTCTTGTCGCGGCCGCTGGGCCGGCTGGTGCCCGCGCACGCGGGTGCCGCCTCAGGAACTCGGACACCTGGCGCATCAGGGCGGCAGGCTGGTCGCGGTGCGGCGAATGGCCGCAGTCGTCGAGCTTGAGCAGTTCGGCCTGCGGCACCGCCAGGGCGATCGCTTCGATCTGGGCCATCGTGCCGTACTCGTCGTCACGGCCTTGCACGGCCAGCACCGGGCAGCGGATGGCGTTCAGCAGAGGGCGGATGTCGAAGCGGCGGAATGCCGGGTCGAGCCACACGTCGTTCCAGCCCCAGAAGGCCGAGTCCGGGTCGGCGTGGTAGCGCGCGAGCTTGCTGCGCAGGTCGGTGGTGACGTAGCCGTCCTTGGCCTTCTCGATGCTGGCGATAGTCAGATCCTCGACGAAGGTGTGGGGCGCGGCGACGATCAGGCCGGCCACATGGTCGGGGCGGCTGGCGGCGTGAATCAGCGCGATGGAGCCGCCATCGCTGTGGCCGTAGAACCACGGTGGGTCGGCCGCGGTGTCCAGGTCCAGGGCCTCGAAGAAGCGGGGCAAGAAGTCGCGGGCCTGGTGGTGCATGAAGTCCACCGGCCAGCGCTCGTGGCCGGCACGGGGGCTGGACTGGCCGTAGCCCCAGCGCGACAGCACCAGGCCGCGGCAGCCGGCCGCCTCGCACAGGGCACGAGGAAACTCCTTCCACATCGCCACCGATCCCAGACCCTCGTGCAGGAACACGAGCAGGGGCTGCTGGCGGCGCTGCGGGGCGATCCAGATGTATTCGATCAGGTCTTCGCGGCCGTTCCAGCGCACATTGGCAAACTGGGTGGCGCTTTGCGGGGCCAGCACGGGCTCGTTCATGCCAACCTCCCCAGGGCCTCGCGCTCGCGCAGGCGGAAGCGCTGGATCTTGCCGGTGGCCGTCTTGGGAAGCTCGGCGACGAACTCGATCGCGCGGGGATACTTGTGCGGAGCCAGGCGGTCCTTCACGAAGGCCTTGAGCTCGGCGGCGAGGGACTCATCCGCCGCGTGCTGGGGCTTGAGCACGACGAAAGCCTTGGTCTTGGTCAGGCCCTGAGGGTCGGTCACGCCGATCACCGCAGCCTCGAGCACGGCCGGGTGCTGCACCAGCGTGGCCTCCACCTCGAAGGGCGAGACGTACTGGCCGCTCACCTTGAGCATGTCGTCGCTGCGACCCGCATAGGTGTAGTAGCCCTGGGCGTCTCGGCTGTACTTGTCGCCGCTCTTGGTCCAGGCGCCCTGGAAGGTCTCACGCGACTTCTCGCGGTTGTTCCAGTACATCAGCGCGGCACTGGGGCCCCGGATGTAGAGGTCACCGATCTCGCCGTCGGGCACGGGGCGGCCGTCCTCGCCGCGCAGCTCGATCTCATAGCCTTCCACCGGCTTGCCGGTGGTGCCGTAGCGCACGTCACCGGGACGGTTGGACAGGAAGATGTGCAGCATTTCGGTCGAGCCGATGCCGTCGATGATCTGACAGCCGAAATGGGCGGTGAAGCGCTCGCCGATCTCCTGAGGCAAGGCCTCGCCGGCCGACGAGCACAGGCGCAGCGCCACCTGCGAGCGCGGCGGCAGCAACGGCGAGGCCAGCATGCCGGCATAGCCTGTGGGGGCGCCGAAGAAGATCGTGGGCCGCTGCCCGGT
The DNA here is from genome assembly GCF_046289365.1 of Caldimonas sp. Lineage (NCBI taxonomy): Bacteria > Pseudomonadati > Pseudomonadota > Betaproteobacteria > Burkholderiales > Sphaerotilaceae > Caldimonas > Caldimonas sp. Next base: position 43,357 of record NZ_JBKBVU010000001.1, read on the forward strand.
CAAGCGCTTGAAGCAGGCCTCGGGGGTGGGGCGCTCGGCCATCAGGACGACGCTGGCGCCCACGCTCAGGGGGAAGCTCAGTGCATTGCCCAGGCCATAGGCAAAGAAGAGCTTGGCGGCCGAGAAGACCATGTCCGTCTCGCGCAGGCCCAGCACCGGGCCGCCATAAAGCTCGGCGGTCCAGTAGGGGTTGGCGTGCGTGTGCACGGTGCCCTTGGGCCGCCCCGTCGAGCCCGAGGAGTACAGCCAGAAGGCGGGTTCGTCGGCCATCGTGGCGGCCGGGTGCGAAGCCGGCGCATGGGCCTGGAGCAGCGTGTCCAGGGCTTGCATGCCCTCGGGCAGCCCGCCCGAGGGGTGCGAGACGATCACCTGCTGCAGTTCATGCGGGGCCTGGGCCATCGCGGCCTGCAACACGGGCAGCAGCGCGGCGGACACGAGGGCCGCACGGGCGCGGCAGTGGCCCAGCATGTAGGCGTAGTCGTCGGCGGTGAGCAAGGTGTTGACGGCCACCGGCACCACCCCGGCATACAGCGCGCCCAGGAAGCTCACCGGCCAGTCGATGTTGTCGTGCATCAGCAGCAGCACCCGCTCCTCGCGGCGCAGGCCCAGGGCCTGCAGGCCGGCGGCCATGCGGCGCACGCGGTCGGCGAGTTCGCCGTAGGTGATGCTCCCATCGTCGTCGATGTAGGCGGTCTTGCCGCAGCGGCCGGCGTTGCGTTCGATCAGGTGCTGAGCGAAGTTAAAGGCCGCCGGCGGGGCAGGGGGCAGGGACATAGGGGGTCTCCTCGGTCGCGGTGTTCTGTGAAGGGTCCGCTCAGTCCGCCGTCCACGCCGTGCCCTGCGGGGCCAGGTGTGCCAGCACGGCCGGGGCGGCCTGGACGGCGCTGCGGCGGTGGTAAAAGGCCAGGGCACGCAGGCCGCCAAGTTCTTCGCCACCGCCCGCCCGGCCGGGGCCGCCATGCAGGGAGTGCGGCATCACGTTGCCATGGCCGGTGTGCAGTGCGGCCACCTCGGGCGAGACCACGTGCACGCGGCCGTGGCTGTCGGCCAGCGCCAGCGCGGCATCGGCCAGGGCCCGGGGCTCGGCGCCGTAGAGTGAGGCCACCAGCGAGCCTTCACCTCGGCGCACCAGAGCCAGGGCCTCGTCGAGCGAGCGATAAGGCATCAACGTGGCCACGGGGCCGAAGACCTCGGTGTCGTGCACCCGGGCGGCGGCTCCCGGATCGCGCGCGCCCAGCAGGGTCGGGCCGATGCAGGCGGCCACGGCCGGGTCGGCCTCCACCAGGGCATGGCTGCCGCCGTCGTGCAGGACATCGGTCTGCCCGCGCAGCACGGCCAGGCCTTCGCGCACCGAGGCGAGCTGTTCGCGGCTGACCAGCGCGCCCATGCGCACGGTCTCGTTGCGCGGGTTGCCCACCGTGATGCGGGCCAGCCGGGCACCGATGGCCTCGGCGGCAGCGTCAAAGCAGGCCTGGGGCACGAAGACGCGACGGATCGCGGTGCACTTCTGGCCCGACTTCACCGTCATCTCGCGCACCACTTCGGCCACGAGCAGCTCAAAGGCCTCGGTGCCAGGGGCGGCATCGGGCAGCAGCAGTGCCGAGTTCAGGCTGTCGGCCTCGATGTTGACGCGCACCGAACGTTGCGCGACGGCCGGGTGACTGCGGATCAGGGCCGCCGTCTGGGCCGAACCGGTGAAGGACAGCACGTCGAAGGGCTGCAGCGCATCGAGCAGGCCGCGCGAGCTGCCGCACACCACCGACAGCGCCCCCGGGGGCAGCAGGCCGGCGGCCACGACGTCGGCCACCATGCGTTGCGTGAGCCAGGCCGTGGCGGTGGCCGGCTTGACGATCACGGGCACGCCGCTCAGCAAGGCAGGGGCGGCCTTTTCCCACAGGCCCCAGGCGGGGAAGTTGAAGGCATTGATGAACAGGGCCACGCCGCGCGTGGGCACAAGCACGTGCCGGCAGGCAAAGGCACCGTCCCGGGCCAGGCGGGCGGCTTCGCCGTCGAGCAGCACGCGCGCCTGTCCCAGCGACCGACCCCAGCGGGCATACTGGCCCAGGGTGTAGATGGCGCCGTCGATGTCCACGCCGCAGTCTTTGCGGGTGGTGCCCGAGTTGGCGATCGCGATCTCGAAGTAAGCCTCGCGGTGGGCCTGCAGCACCTCGCTGACGCCGCCCAGCAGATCGGCGCGTTCGCGATAGCTCAGCGCCCGCAGGGCGCGGCCGCCGGCCTCCCGGGCGTGGGCAAAGCCTTGCTCAAGATCCAGGCCTTCGCTGGACACCCGGGCCAGTTCGTGGCCCAGCACCGGGTCGATCAGGGGGGTGCCGGGGCCGGTGCCGTATTGCCAGCGGCCGGCCCAGTGGTTGGGCAGCAGGGGGGTCATGATGCGGTGAATTCGATGCGCCCATCGGGCAGCAAGTACAGCACCAGGGCGCGGCCCTGCGTGACGGTGGGGCGGTGGGCGCTGCCGGGGGGATAGACCTTCCAGCCGGCGCCTTGGCCATCGAAGCGCGCCCCCGGCGTGAGCGGCATCACCAGGTCGATCTCGCCGTTCGGGTGGCGGTGATGCGGGCCGATGCAGTCGTCCATGTCCACCACGTCCACCGAGAAGCCGGCAGTCTCGGGCCCGGGTCGCACCACGCGGCCGTAGCGCAGCCGCGGCACGTCCTCGGCCTGGTGCCTGCACAGCCAGCCCTCGGCCACCCCACCGCGGCAGGCCTCGCTCATCTGGCGGTACCAGTCGCTGTGGGCGCCGTGGGTTTCGTTCAGCCAATCCTGCAGGGCCGGATCCAGCGGACGACCGACCAGGGCCTGCGTTATCGTTCGCACCAGGGCATCAAATGGCTCGCGCATGTCCGTGCATCCTTTCAGGGCCCCGAGGGGGCTGGAAAACTTGGGGGTGTGGCCCGGCGTTTCCTTGAGCGGGGTTTGTCGGACTTGAAGCCCGAACAAGCATGAAGTATTTTGCATGTGATGCCAACAATACGCGCCGGACTTGCGCGGTGTCAAGAAAAATAGTTCATGTTGGGGAAAATCCCGAGGGTGGCAACCCCAGCATGTGGAGCGACCGATCGTGGACATGAGCGAGATGACGGTGGAGGAGGGCCCTGCCAAGGAGCCTTTTCTGGTGGCCCTGGGCGAACGCATCCGCACCCTGCGGGCGCGGCGGGGCCTGACGCGCAAGGCGACGGCGCAGGCCGCGGGCATCTCCGAGCGCCATCTGGCCAATCTGGAGTTGGGCACCGGCAATGCGTCGATCCTGATCCTGCAGCAGGTGGCGCAGGCCCTGCAGTGCCCGCTGGCCGAGCTGATCGGAGATGTCACGACCTCCACGCCCGAGTGGCTGCTCATCCGCGAGCTGCTCGAGGGGCGCTCGGAGGTGGACCTGCATCGCGCCCGGCTCAAGCTCGCCGAGCTTTTTGGCTCCGGCGGCGACCGACGCTCGCGCCTGGCACGCATCGCGCTGATCGGGCTGCGTGGGGCGGGCAAGTCCACGCTGGGGCGCATGCTCGCCGAAGACCTGGGCTACCCCTTCGTCGAGCTCAGCCGCGAGATCGAGAAGGTCGCAGGTTGCAGCATCGTCGAGATCCATTCCCTCTACGGCACTAACGCCTACCGACGCTATGAGCGGCGCGCGCTGGAGGAGACGATCCAGATCTACCCCGAGGTGGTGATCGCCACCCCGGGCGGCCTGGTGTCCGAGCCCTCCACCTTCAACCTGCTGCTCACGCACTGCTACACGATCTGGCTGCAGGCCGAGCCCGAGGACCACATGAAGCGCGTCGTCGCCCAGGGGGACTTCCGCCCGATGTCGGGCAGCAAGGAGGCGATGGAGGACCTCAAGCGCATCCTGGCCGGACGTGCGGCCTTCTACGCCAAGGCCGACCTCAGCTACAACACCAGCGGCCACTCGCTGGAGGCCAGCTTCGCCGGCCTGCGCGCCGCCGTGCGCCACGCCGCCGGCCTGGTGGACTGGATGGTTTGAACCACCCCCTACGGCCTGCGGCCACCCCCTCAAGGGGACGACGCGGGCGGACCGGCGGAGCCGGATCCGCGGCGTCTGCTGGTTAGGCCTACCGCCTCTGAGTTCGGTTGGATCGGTGCCTCCGGGTTTGTCCGGAATTGGTTTCCTTGACGCGCCTCATGACATGCACTATTGTGCAGTCATTGACTCAAGGCATGCATTATGGTGCATGTTCAGACAGGAGCCCGAGATGACCGACAACACCGCCCGCGTGGACTACCAGACCGATCCCTCCCGCTACAAGCATTGGAAGCTGAGCTTTGACGGCGCCATCGCCACACTGGCGATGGACGTGGACGAGGACGGTGGGCTGCGGCCGGGCTACAAGCTCAAGCTGAACTCCTATGACCTGGGGGTGGACATCGAGCTGCACGATGCGCTCAATCGCATCCGCTTCGAGCACCCCGAGGTGCGCACCGTCATCGTCACCAGCCTGAAGGAGCGCATCTTCTGCTCGGGCGCGAACATCTTCATGCTGGGTCTGTCCAGCCATGGATGGAAGGTGAACTTCTGCAAGTTCACGAACGAGACACGCAACGGCATCGAGGATTCCAGCCGGCACGGCGGCCTGAAATTCGTGGCTGCGCTCAACGGGGCCTGCGCCGGCGGTGGCTATGAGCTGGCGCTGGCGTGCGACGACATCGTGTTGGTGGACGACCGCTCCTCGTCCGTGTCACTGCCCGAGGTGCCGCTGCTCGGTGTGCTGCCGGGCACCGGGGGGCTCACCCGCGTGACCGACAAGCGTCGCGTGCGCCACGACCTGGCCGACATCTTCTGCACCACCAACGAAGGCGTGCGCGGCCAGCGCGCGTTGGACTGGCGCCTGGTGGACGCGATCGCCAAGCCGGCCCAGTTCGCCCAGGTGGTGCACGAGCGTGCCCTCAAGCTGGCGGCCCTCAGCGACCGCCCGGCCGCGGCGAAGGGCGTGGCGCTGGTGCCGCTGCATCGCCGTATCGAGGCCGACGCGATTCGCTACGAGCATGTGCAGGTGGGGATCGACCGCGGCCGGCGCACCGCTACTTTCACGGTGAAGGCGCCTACCACGACCCAGCCCACCGACGTCGCCGGCATCGAGGCCGCGGGGGCCGCCTGGTGGCCGATGCAGATGGCGCGCGAGCTGGACGATGCCATCCTGGAGATGCGCACCAACGAACCCGACGTCGGCACCTGGCTGCTCAAGACCGAGGGGGACGCCCAGGCCGTGCTGGCCTGCGATGCGGCCCTTCGGGCCCACCGGGACCACTGGTTCGTGCGGGAGGTGACAGGGCTGCTGCGCCGCACGCTGGCCCGCCTGGATGTGTCCTCGCGCAGCCTGTTTGCGCTGATAGAGCCGGGTTCGTGCTTCGCCGGCACGCTGGCCGAGCTGGCCTTCGCCGCCGATCGCATCTACATGCTGGCCCTGCCGGCCGACGCCGCGCGTGCGCCGCGCCTGCATCTGAGCGAGCTCAACTTCGGCACCTACCCCATGGTCAACGGCCAGTCGCGCCTGGCGCGCCGCTTCTATGAGGAAGAAGCCCCGCTGGCCGCCGCGCGTGCCGCGATCGGCCAGGCGCTGGGGGCCGACCAGGCGCTGGCCCTGGGCCTGGTCACCTCGGCGCCTGACGACATCGACTGGGGCGACGAGGTCCGCCTGGCCATCGAGGAACGTGCCGCGATGTCGCCCGATGCACTCACCGGCTTGGAGGCCAACCTGCGCTTTGCCGGCCGGGAAACGATGGAGACGCGCATCTTCGGCCGCCTGAGCGCGTGGCAGAACTGGATCTTCCAGCGCCCCAACGCCGTGGGCGAGAAGGGCGCGCTCAAGGTCTACGGCAAGGGCGACAAAGCCGTCTTCGATCTGAACCGGGTCTGAGCCCTTTCACGATTTTTCCTCCACCCCAGCACCACCCAGCGGAGAGCTTGAATGTCCGGCATCAACTACAGCGAGAAGATCCCCAACAACGTCAACCTGGCCGAGGACCGCACGCTGCAGCGTGCGCTCGAGCAATGGCAGCCCAACTTCCTGAGCTGGTGGGGCGACATGGGCCCCGAGGGCTCGCACAACTTCGACGTCTATCTGCGCACCGCGGTCAGCGTGGATCCTCAGGGTTGGGCCCAGTTCGGCTACGTGAAGATGCCCGACTACCGCTGGGGCATCTTCCTCAACCCCAAGGAAGAAGGGCGCAAGATCCATTTCGGCGACCATCTGGGCGAGGACGCGTGGCAGGAGGTTCCCGGCGAGCACCGCGCCAACCTGCGCCGCATCATCGTCACCCAGGGCGACACCGAGCCCGCCTCAGTGGAGCAGCAGCGCCACCTGGGCCTGACGGCGCCGTCAATGTACGACCTGCGCAACCTGTTCCAGGTCAACGTCGAGGAGGGCCGCCACCTGTGGGCGATGGTCTACCTGCTGCACCGCTACTTCGGCCGCGACGGCCGCGAGGAGGCCGAGGCCCTGCTCGAGCGCCGCTCGGGTGACCAGGACAACCCGCGCATCCTGGGCGCCTTCAACGAGAAGACGCCCGACTGGCTGAGCTTCTACATGTTCACCTACTTCACCGACCGCGACGGAAAGTTCCAGTTGAGCGCGCTGGCCGAGTCGGGCTTCGACCCGCTGGCGCGCACGACCCGGTTCATGCTCACGGAAGAGGCCCATCACATGTTCGTGGGCGAGTCGGGTGTCTCGCGCGTGATCCAGCGCACCTGCGAGGTCATGAACCAGCTCAAGACCGACGACCCGGCCCGGATCCGCGCGGCCGGGGTGATCGACCTGCCCACGATCCAGCGCTATCTCAACTTCCACTACAGCGTCACGATCGACCTATTCGGCGCCGACGAATCCTCCAACGCGGCGACCTTTTACACCTCGGGCCTGAAGGGCCGCTACGAGGAAGGCAAGCGCACCGACGATCACCGCCTCAAGCAGGACAGCTACCGTGTCCTGGAGGTGCGCGACGGGCAGCTCGTCGACAAGGAGGTGCCCATGCTCAATGCGCTCAACGAGGTCCTGCGCGACGACTACATCAAGGACTCGATGGCCGGTGTGTCCCGCTGGAACAGGGTCATCGAGAAGGCGGGCATCCCTTTCCAGCTGACCGTGCCGCACAAGGCCTTCAACCGGCAGATCGGGTCACTGTCTGGCGTGCGTGTCTCGCCCGATGGCCGCGTGGTGTCGCAGGCCGAGTGGGACGCGAGGAAGGATGAATGGCTCGCCTCGGCCGAGGACCGCGCCTTCGTGGCCTCGCTGATGGGCCGGGTGGTCGAGCCGGGCAAGTTCGCGAACTGGATCGCCCCGCCGGTCATGGGCATCAACCGCCAGCCCGTGGACTTCGAGTACGTCCGCTTCAACTGAAGCGGGCCCAAGGAACCACGATGGACATGGCAACGCAGACGGTCATCATCAAGCAGCACCTGATCGACCCGGAGATCTGCATCCGCTGCAACACCTGCGAGGCGACCTGCCCGGTCGGTGCGATCACGCACGACGACCGCAACTACGTGGTGCGCGCCGACGTCTGCAACGCCTGCATGGCCTGCGTGCCGCCGTGCCCGACCGGGGCCATCGACAACTGGCGCACGATGCCCCGGGCGCTGGCCTACCCCATCGAGGCGCAGCTCACCTGGGACGAACTGCCGCCGGAGCTCAGCGAGGACCAGCTCACCGCGGCCGGGGTGGTGCTGCCCGAGGCCGCGCGGGCCGGCATCGCACCGGCGCCGCTGGCCCCGGCGGTCGATCCGGCGGGCGAGCTGCCCCTCGATGCCGCCACCTACGGCGCCGTCGTCCCACCGTGGTCGGCCGCGCATCCCTACACCAACCTCTACGGCCCGAAGAACCCCACCACGGCCACCGTGGTGGGCAATGTCAAGGTGAACGAGGCCGGCACCGAGAACGAGACCCACCACATCGTGCTCGACTTCGGGTCCATGCCCTTCCCGGTGCTGGAGGGTCAGTCCATTGCCATCGTTCCGCCTGGCGCAGATGCCCACGGCAGGCCCCATCACGCGCGCCAGTACTCCATTGCGAGCCCCCGCAACGGCGAGCGGCCCGGCTACAACAACGTGTCGATCACGGTCAAGCGGGTGACGTCCGACCACCAGGGCCGGCCGGTGCGCGGTGTGGCGTCGAACTACCTGTGCGACCTGAAGGTCGGCGATACCGTGCAGGTGATCGGGCCCTTCGGCACCAGCTTCCTGATGCCCAACCATCCGCGCTCGAACATCGTGATGATCTGCACCGGCACGGGCAGCGCGCCGATGCGCGCAATGACCGAGTGGCGCCGCCGTTTACGCGCCAGCGGCAAGTTCGAGGGTGGCAAGCTCATGCTCTTCTTCGGCGCGCGCACGAAGGAGGAGTTGCCCTACTTCGGCCCGCTGATGAAGCTGCCCAAGGACTTCATCGACGTCAACCTGGCCTTTTCGCGCACGCCTGGCGCCCCGAAGCGCTACGTGCAGGACCTGATGCGTGAGCGTGCCGTCGACCTGGCCGAACTGCTGCGCAGCCCCGACACCTGCATCTATGTCTGCGGGCTCAAGAGCATGGAGGAGGGCGTGTTGCTGGCCTTGCGCGATGTGGCCCAGCAGGCGGGCTTGTCCTGGGAGATCCTGGGCCAGACCCTCAAGCGCGAGGGTCGGCTGCATCTGGAGACCTACTGATCACAAAGCTCGATGCAGCCGGCACGAATCTCCGTTGACGAAGAAGCCGGCGGGTGCCGGCTTTTCGATGCCGTCGGGACGGGGCCGCAGGGCCCCGGTCCTCACTTGCCCTTCTTGGGGGCCTTCTTGGCCGCGGCCTTGGGGGCCGGAGCCTTGGCGGCCTTGCGGGCGGCGGCCTTGGGGTCCACGGCGGCCTTGAAGCCGGCGCCCGGGGTGAACTTGGGCAGCTTGGCCGCAGCGATCTTGATCTTGGCGCCGGTGGCGGGGTTCACGCCGTTGCGGGCGGCGCGGGCGTGCTGCTTGAAAGAGCCGAAGCCCGGCAGCGTCACGGCATCCCCCTTCTTGACGCTCGTGACGATCGCGTCGAGCAGGGTCTCCAGGATGCGGCCGGCCTCGGCCTTGGACAGATCGTGCTTGGAAGCCAGGTGTTCAACCAGTTCGGTCTTGTTCATGCGTTCGATATCAGAGTTCAAAGAAATGCCCGATCCATTCGGGTCGCGCGATTGTGCCGCATCTGAAGGCCGTTTCCCGAGCGCTTGCCTGGTCAAGGGCCGCCGCAGGCGGCCGTCGCGCTCAGGCCAGCTGCGCCGTGGCGCTCATTGCCAAGGCGCCTTCATGATCGGTGGCCCACAGCCGCACGTGGCCTTCGGTCCCGGCCGCCGCGTGCAGCGTAAAGGGGTGGATGTCGAACAGCGCACGCACGGCCCGGAAGCTGAATTGACGCACCGTCACGGGCCCTTGTTCGCGGTGCAGCCACTCCAGCAGCAGCGTGGCGATCAGCGGACCATGCACCACCAAGCCCGGGTAGCCTTCGGCCTGCGTGGCGTAGGTGCGGTCGTAATGGATGCGGTGGCCGTTGAAGGTGAGCGCCGAGTAGCGGAACAGCAGCACCGGATCGGGGGTGATCTTGCGCGACCAGGTCCGAGCCTGCGGGACGGTCTCGGAGGCGCCGTGGCCCGTGCGGTCGGCGGTCGCTGGTGCGGGCCCGGGCCGTTCCCGGTAGACGATGTCGTGTTCTTCCTCCAGTGCCAGGCCAGCGGCTTGGTGCACCTCATGGCGGACCGTGACGAACACCAGCGCACCCGAACGACCTTGGGTCGATCGAATCCCGGTGATGCGCGAGCTGCGCTCGATCGCCTGCCCGATGCGAAGCGGCTCGATGAAGTTCAGCCGCCCGCCGGCCCACATGCGTCGCGGCAGGCGCACTGGTGGCAGGAAATCGCCGCGGCGGGCATGACCGTCGGCTCCCAGTTGCGACTGTCGATGCAAAGGCAGGAAGTACAGCCAGTGCCACAGTGGCGGCAGCACATCGCCGGGGCCTGGCGGCGGATCCTCGCGATCGAGCACGGCCGCCAAGGCGGCCACCGGACCTGGGGTGACGATGTCATGCCGATGCTCGGATCGGCCGATCCACTCGGCATAGGGCTCAGACGCATCCATGGCGGCCTCGTCATGCGACACACAGTTGGTGATTGTGGAGCCGCGCGCGGGATCGGATCGCAGGGCGGAACCGGCCGTCATGCTTTGTCGCCAAGGTGACGCAGCGTCTCGATGCTTACCCTGATCGCACAGGCTTTACCTGGCGGATCGTGCTCACTACGATCGGAAGCGGCGTCACCGGCAGTGGTCCATCACGCCGTTCATCGACGCATCGACAGGAAGGAACTCGCCCATGTCCGACCGGCATTTCGCCTTCTGGCCGGAGCACGCCACGCGGCACCTGCACGTGCCGCAGACGCATCTGTACCGCAACGTCGAGGTCTCGGCGATGCGCTACCCCGACAAGCCGTTCCTCATCTTCTACGACACGCCGCTCACCTTCGCGCGTTTCCAGGACGAGACCGAACGCATCGCGGGCTACCTGCAACAGGTGTGTGGGGTGCGCAAAGGCGATCGGGTGCTGCTGGACATGCAGAACAGCCCCCAGTTCATGCTGGCCTACTACGGCATCTTGCGTGCCGATGCGGTGGTCGTGCCGGTCAACCCGATGAACCTCACGGCGGAGCTGGAGCACTACGCGCGCGACAGCGGTGCACGCGTGGCCTTCGTGGCCCAGGAGCTTTACGGGCGCATGGAGCCCCTGCTGGGCCGAGTGCTCGAGCATCTGATCGTCGCCACCTATGGCGACTACGCCACCGAGCCCACCGACCTGCCGGTGCCCGAGTTCGTGTCGGCCAAGCGCATGGCCCTCGGCACCCCCGGCGCCGTCGCCTGGAACGAGGTGATCGCCGCCCGGCTGCGCCCCGGCCCGATCCTCGCCGGCCCGGACGATCTGGCCGTGATGCCCTACACCTCGGGCACCACCGGGCAGCCCAAGGGCTGCATGCACACCCACCGCACCACCATGTACAACGTTGCGGCCGGCAGCATCTGGTGGAAGGCCAACGCCGGCCAGGTGGGCATGGCCATCCTGCCGCTCTTCCACGTCACCGGCATGCAGGCCGGCATGAACGGGCCGCTTTACACCGGCAGCACCATCGTGATCCTGCCCCGGTGGGACCGCGACGCCTGCGCCTTGTGTGTGCAAAAGCATGGCGTCTACGGCCTGGCCCTCATCACCGCGATGGTGATCGACTTCGTGGCCAACCCGCGCCTGCCCGATTACGACCTCAGCAGCCTGCGCCGCATCGCCGGCGGCGGCGCGGCCATGCCCAAGGCCGTGGCCCATGCGCTCGAACACAAGCTGGGCCTGCGCTATGGCGAAGGCTACGGCATGACCGAGACCATGGCCGCCACGCACAGCAACCCGCCCGATGCCCCCAAGGCCCAGTGTCTGGGCGTGCCGCTGTTCGATGTGGACGCGCGTGTGGTCGACCCGGCGACTTGGCGCGAGCTGCCCCCGGGGGAGGTGGGCGAGATCGTCGTGCACGGCCCGCAGGTGATGCTGGGCTACTGGAACCAGCCCGAGGCCACGGCCCAGGCCTTCGTCGAGATCGACGGCAAGCGCTTCTTGCGCACCGGTGATCTGGGCACCACCGACGAGGACGGCTACTTCTTCTTCATCGACCGGCTCAAGCGCATGATCAACGCGGCCGGTTTCAAGGTGTGGCCTGCCGAAGTGGAGGCGCTGCTGTATCAGCACCCGGCCGTGCAGGAGGTCTGCGTCATCGCCGCGCTCGACCCGCGCCGGGGCGAAACTGTCAAGGCCGTGATCGTGCGCAAGCCCGGGGTGGCCGGCGAGGTGAGCGAGCAGCAGATCATCGACTGGTCGCACGAGCACATGGCGGCCTACAAGGTGCCGCGCATCGTCGAGTTCGTCGACAGCCTGCCCAAGTCGGGTACCGGCAAGGTGATGTGGCGCGAGCTGCAAGAGCGCGAGCGCCGGGCCGCGTCCTGAGCGGCGGTTTACAGCCCCCCCTTGGCTGGCTAGCATGAAACGTTTTCAGCATCTTGTTCTGCAATGCAGAACATTCATCCCGTCTCCTTTGGAGCTTTCATGAGCAGTGCCTCTTCGTCTTCCCGTCCCGCCCAGGCCGACGTGCCGCCGCAGGTCGCTGCCTTCATCGAGCGCGCCGAGCGTGTGGCCGCGCAGATTCCCGACGTGCCGGCCGACACGCCGCTGCGTACAGTGCGCAAGGTGGGCGTGGTCGGCGCGGGCACCATGGGCGGCGGCATCACGATGAACTTCCTCAATGCCGGGTTGCCCGTCGTGCTGCTGGAGATGAAGCAGGAGGCGCTCGACCGCGGCCTGGCCACCATCGGCCGCAACTACGAGAACTCGGTGAAGAAGGGCAAGCTCACGGCCGAGCAGGTCCAGGCGCGCATGGCCTTGATCACGCCCACGCTGGCCTACGACGCCTTGCGCGATGTCGATCTCGTCATCGAAGCGGTGTTCGAGGACATGAGCGTCAAGGAAACGGTCTTCAAGACGCTCGATGACATCGTCCAGCCGGGCGCCATCCTGGCGTCGAACACCTCCTACCTCAACATCGACCGCATCGCCGCCTTCACGAAGCGCCCGCAGGATGTGCTGGGCCTGCACTTTTTCAGCCCGGCCAACGTGATGCGCCTGCTCGAGGTGGTACGTGGCGCCAAGACGGCACCCGATGTACTGGCCACCAGCATGGCGCTGGCCAAGACCATCGGCAAGGTGGCGGTGGTGTCGGGCGTGTGCGACGGCTTCATCGGCAACCGCATGCTCGCGCGCTACGGCGCGGCCGCGCAGGGCCTGATCCACGCCGGGGCGCTGCCGCAGCAGGTCGACGGCGCCTTGCAGGCCTTTGGCATGGCCATGGGCCCTTTCCGCATGGGCGACCTGGCAGGCCTGGACATCGGCTGGGCCACGCGCAAGCGGCGTGCGGCCGAGGCGGGCGTGCCCCTGCAACCCAGCGTGGCCGACATGCTTTGCGAGGCCGGCCGCTTCGGGCAGAAGACGGGCGCGGGCTGGTATCGCTACGAGGCCGGCAGCCGCGAGCCGCTGCCCGATCAGGTGACCGAGCAGCTCATCGTCGACTACCGTGCCGCCCGGGGCATCACGCCGCGTGCGATCAGCGACGAGGAGGTGGTGCAGCGCTGCATCTATGCCCTGGTGAACGAGGGCGCACGCATCCTGGAGGAAGGCATCGCTGCACGCGCCTCGGACATCGACCTCGTCTACCTCCACGGCTACGGCTTTCCGAAGCATCGGGGCGGGCCGATGTACTACGCCGATACCGTGGGCCTGGCCGAGGTGCTGCGCTGCCTGGAACGCTTTGCCGCCGAGCCGGGGGCCGACCCGTCCTGGCAGCCTGCCGCGCTGCTGCGCCGGCTGGCCGCCCAAGGCCGAGGCTTCCACGCCTGAGCCCGCAGGGCAGGCTGCTCCGAGGTACAATATTCGGTCGCTCGCAGAGCGCAGCACACCGTCAGCACACCGTCGGGTGGCCCTGGCCGACGGGCCGTGGTCCACGGCATTGGCCCTGCGAACGAAGGCGTGGCACGGCCTGGCGCCGTGCCTTCCTGTCCCCAACCGGCCGCATCCCGGCCTTGCGCACCGACAGCTCGCATGCCCGGCCCCCTGCGCCGTCCTGGCGTTCCGGTTCATCCCGGCGCGGCGGCGGTCGGCGTGGCGTGTGCAGCGCCGCAGTCGGCACGATATCCGAAGGCTTCCAGTCATGAGCAGCAAACCGGTCACCACCAAGATCAAGGAAGATGGGCTGCGCTACCGCTCCAAGGTGGGCGGCTCGCCCTTCGTGGGCAACGGCAACACCCGCTCGTGCTTCAAGTGCGGCAAGCACCGCACGCCCGACCAGCTCCAGCCCAAGCGTGTGCTGGGGCGCACCGAGATGGTGTGCAAGCCCTCCTGCAAGGACCTCGAGAAGTCCTGATTCCCACCGCCTGTCAGGGGGTGAGATGAGCAAGGCATTCACGAAGGAAAGCGACACCGCCGGGGACGACGACGCGCCCGAGCTGCCTGCCCTGCCGCAAGGCGCGCGCAACTACATGACGCCTCAGGGCTACGCCCGGCTGCGGGCTGAGCTGGTGGCGCTGGTCAACGACGAACGGCCCAAGGTCGTCGAGGTGGTGTCCTGGGCGGCCTCCAACGGCGACCGTTCCGAGAACGGCGACTATCTCTACGGCAAGAAGCGGCTGCGCGAGATCGACCGTCGCATCCGCTACCTCACCAAGCGCCTGGAGATTGCCGAGGTGGCCGATCCCTCCATCCATCACGGCAAGGACCAGGTCTTCTTCGGTGCCACCGTCACCTACGCCAACGCGCGCGGCGAGGAGCGCACGGTGACGATCAAGGGCGTCGACGAGGTCGATCCCTTGCAAGGGGAGGTGAGCTGGGTCTCACCGATCGCGTGGGCCTTGCTGCGCGCCCGGGAGGGCGACGAGGTGTCCCTGGTCACACCCGGCGGGGTGGAGCGAATCGAGATCCTGGAGGTGCGCTACCCGGCACCGGGCGCCCCTCAGTGAGACTTGACCCGCGCCACCCGCAGCACCAGCGGTGAGCGCTTGAGCGTGCGCAGCACCTGGGCCAGGTGGACGCGGTCGCGCACCGACAGCAGCAGCTTCAGTTCGGTGGTCGACTGCCCGGGGTCATGGCCCATGTCGATGTGGGTGATGTCGGCCTCGGCTTCGCTGACGGCCTGGGCCACCTTGGCCAGCACCCCTTTCTGGTTGAGCACCAGCAGTGTGACGGCCGTGTCGAAGCTGCGCGTGAGCTCCTCGGCCCATTCCACGGCGATCCATCGTTCGCTGTCGCGTTGGTACAGGCGTTTGCCGACGTTGCACTCGCCGGTGTGCACCACCAGCCCTTCGCCCCGGCCCAGATAGCCCACGATCGCATCGCCCGGAATGGGGCGACAGCAGGTGGCCATCTGCACCGTGCCACCCTCGCTGCCGTCCAGGGTGATCATCGCCTGGGTGGGGGTGATGTCGTCGGTGAGATAGCGGCTCATCGACAGGGTCAGCGCGTCGGGCTTGGTGCCGGCCTCGACCAGCAGTTTGGCCAGGCGCTTGGCCACGATGGTGGCGATCTTGCGGCCCAGGCCGATGTCGATCAGCAGTTCGCGTTTGCTGCGGTTGCCACTCCAGCGGATCAGCGTCTGCCACAGCGCGGTGGCCGGGCCATGGGTCTCGTCGCCGGCGGGCATGTGCAGGCCTTCGCCGCGCATGGCCTGCGCCAGCAGCTTCTCGCCCAGATCCAGCGACTCCTCCTGCTTCATGTTCTTCAGGTAGTGCCGGATCTTCGAGCGCGCCCGGCCGGTGCGCACGAAGCTCAGCCAGGCCGGGTTGGGCCTCGAGACGGGCGCGGTGATCACCTCCACCACATCGCCGCTGCGCAGCTCGGTGCGCAGCGGCACCTGCTCGCCGTTGACCTTCGCGGCGACGATGTGGTTGCCGATGTCGGAGTGGATGGCGTAGGCGAAGTCCACCGGCGTGGCCCCGCGCGGCAGCGCCAGGATCTTCGACTTGGGGGTGAAGACGTAGACCGCATCGGGAAAGAGGTCCACCTTGACATGCTCGAGGAACTCGGCGGCGTCGCGTGTCTCGTCCTGGATGTCCAGCAGCGACTGCAGCGACACCGTGCCCAGACGCTGCGCCTCGGAGGCCTCGGCAGCATCGCCCGCCTTGTACAGCCAGTGCGCCGCGATGCCCTTTTCGGCCACCATGTGCATCGCCTCGGTGCGGATCTGGAACTCCACCGCGGTGCCGAGCGGGCTCACCAGCGTGGTGTGCAGCGACTGGTAGCCGTTGGCCTTGGGAATGGCGATGTAGTCCTTGAAGCGCCCAGGCATGGGCTTGTAGAGCTGGTGCAGCACGCCCAGGGCCAGATAACACTCCGGCAGGGTGTTGACCACGATGCGAAAACCGAAGATGTCGCTCACCTGTGCGAAGCTCAGGTGCTTTTCTCGCATCTTGGTGTAGATGGAGTAGAGCGTCTTCTCGCGGCCGTAGATCTGGATCTTCAGCGAGGATTCGGCGAAGGCCTTCTCCACGTCGGCCTGGATGCGGTTGACCAGGTCGCGCCGGTAGCCACGGGCGCGCTGCACGGCCTTGTTCAGGGCCGCGTAGCGCCAGGGCAGCAGGTGGGCGAAGGACAGCTCCTGCAGCTCGCGGTAGACCTGGTTCAGGCCCAGCCGGTGGGCGATGGGGGCGTAGATGTCCAGGGTCTCACGGGCGATGCGCTCGCGCTTGGCCGGCGGCATGGCCTGCATCGTGCGCATGTTGTGCAGCCGGTCGGCCAGCTTGATCAGCACGACACGCACGTCGCGCGCCATCGCCAGCAGCATTTTGCGGAAGGATTCCGCCTGGGACTCCTCGCGCGTGGAGAACTGGAGCTTGTCCAGCTTGGTGAGCCCGTCCACGAGTTCGGCGGTGGCGGTGCCGAAGCGTTCGGCCAGCTCGAGCTTGGTGGCGCCGCTGTCCTCCATCACGTCGTGCATCAGTGCGGCCATGATGGCCTGGGCATCGAGCTTCCACTCGCTGCACAGGCCCGCCACCGCGATCGGGTGGGTGATGTAGGGTTCCCCACTGGCGCGGAACTGGCCCAGGTGGGCCGCATCGGCGTACTTGTAGGCCTCGCGGATACGCCGGATGTCGGCTTCGTCGAGGTAGTCGAGCTTGTGGGTGAGGGCCGCGAAGGAGGCCGCTGCGGCATCGGCGTGGGCAGGCGCCACCGCCTCGGGCGCAGGCGGGCGCTTGCTGGCGGCAACGGGAGCGGTGGCGGATCGGGCGGCCATGGCGGGAATTTAGCGCGGATTGTCCACCATTGCCTGCCAACACCCAATACGACCGCGCCCGATGCGGGATCGGGCGCGGTGCGACGGGGTCGTCGAGAGAGCCCGCCGTCGTCGAGGGGGCGCGACGCGGGTCAGATCGGGACCTTGCGCAGCATCTCCAGTCCGACCTCGCCGGCGGCGATCTCGCGCAGCGCGGTCACGCCGGGCTTGTTTTTGGTCTCGATCTTCGGGGCGTGACCCTGGCTGAGCATGCGGGCGCGGTAGGTGGCCGCCAGCACGAGCTGGAAGCGGTTCGGGATCTTCTTCAGGCAGTCTTCGACGGTGATGCGGGCCATGGACACTCCGAAGGGCGCGCCGGGGCGCGCCTTGTGGGTCAGCTCAGGTTGAGGGCCTCGAAGACGGCTTTCCTGGCGCGACGCTGGGCGGCGTACTTGAGCCGCTGCGCATGCACGATGGCTTTCAGGTCGAAAAGAGCCGTCTCGAACAGGGCATTGATTATAACGAAGTCGAAGTGCTGGGCCTGCGCCACCTCCGTGCGGGCGTTGGCCATGCGGGTGGCGATCACATCCTCGCCGTCCTCCCCGCGGCGGCGCAGGCGCTGCAACAGCTCATCCCAACTGGGCGGGAGGATGAAGATCAGCACGGCGTTGGGGAAGAGCTGCTTGATCTGCAGCGCGCCCTGCCAGTCGATCTCCAGGATCACATCCTCGCCGGCGGCCATGCGGGCCTCGATGGCCGCCCGTGAGGTGCCGTAGAGGTTGCCATGCACTCGGGCCCACTCGAAGAACTCGCCGCGCTCGATCATCGCCTGAAACTCGGGCTCGGTGACGAAGTGGTACTCGCGTCCGTCCACCTCCTGCCCCCGGGGGGCGCGGGTGGTGTGCGAGACCGAGACGTTCAGGCGGGAATCGAGCTCCAGCAGGGCCTTGACCAGGCTGGACTTGCCAGCCCCGCTGGGGGCGGCGACGACGAAGAGGTTGCCGGGGTAGTCCATTTCGGGGTCCTTGGTCACTCGATGTTCTGCACCTGTTCGCGCATCTGCTCGATGAGCACCTTCATCTCCACGGAGATCTGCGTGAGCTCCAACGCGGCCGACTTCGAGCCCAGGGTGTTGGCCTCGCGGTGCAGTTCCTGGATGAGGAAATCGAGCCGCTTGCCGATCTCTCCGCCCTTGTCGAGCAACCGCTCGATCTCGTCGAGATGCGCGGCCAGGCGTGAGAGTTCTTCGGCCACGTCGATGCGCAAGGCGTAGGCGGCGGCTTCGCTCAGCGCGCGCTCGCGCTGCGCCTCGGCGCTCATGCTCTGGGCGGCGCCGGCGGATTCCAAGGCCTGCTGCCAGCGTTCCAGGAAACGCTCCTGCTGGCGCTGCACCACCTGGGGCACCAGCGGGGCGGCCTGGGTGGCCAGCTCGCGCAGCTTGACGATGCGCTGCATCAGGATGTCGACCAGTCGCTCGCCCTCGCGGGCGCGGGCCTCCTCCAGGGCCTCGAGGCACTCGCGCGCGGCCGCCAGGGCAGCCTCGTCCAGGCGTTCGACCCCGCCACCGCCCTTGCACCATTGCAGGGCTTCGTGCACGGACAAGGGCTGGGCGCGGGGCA
>NZ_JBKBVU010000001.1:61791-70107 GCF_046289365.1 Caldimonas sp.
GGGCAGCCAGGTCTGCACCATCGCCTCCAGCCGGGCCAGGCGGCCGAGCTGATCGGGCTGCGGCCGGGGCCAGGCATCGTCGGCCTCCCGTTGGGCGTTCAGCCGCAACTCGATCTTGCCGCGCCGTAGCCGGGACGCGAGCAACTCGCGCAGGGCCGGCTCGAGGGCGCGCAGTTCGTCGGGCAGCCGAAACGTGAGGTCCAGGAAGCGGCTGTTGACCGAGCGCAACTCCACCGTCACGCCTGCGGCGCGAAAAGGGCTTCCATCCGCCGTCGCCACCGGGGCTCGCGAGGACGCGCTCGCGTAGCCGGTCATGCTATAAACTGCCATCGCACCTATCGCATTGCAAAATTCGATTATGTCAAAGCCCAAGCCCTCCCCGTTGCCGCCGGGCACCGTGGTCGGTGGTTACCAGGTCATCAAGAAGTTGGCGGCCGGGGGCTTTGGCGTGGTCTACCTGGCCGAGGACCAGGAAAAGCGCCTGGTTGCGCTGAAGGAATACCTGCCGTCTTCGCTGGCCGAGCGCGCCCCGGGCGAGCTGGCCCCGCGGGTCAAGCCGGAGAAGCAGCCGCTGTACCGCCTGGGCCTGAAGAGCTTCTTCGAGGAGGGCCGTTCGCTGGCCCAGATTTCGCACCCCAGCGTGGTCTCGGTGCTCAATTTCTTCCGCGAGAACGAGACCGTCTACATGGTGATGAACTACCTGCAGGGCGACACCCTGCAGGACTTCATCGTCACGGCCCGCGAGCTCAAGCGCGACAAGGTCTTCCGCGAGTCCACGATCCGCTCGCTGTTCGACGAGATCCTGCGCGGCCTGCGCATCGTGCATCAGCACAAGATGCTGCACCTGGACATCAAGCCGGCCAACATCTTCATCACCAATGACAACAAGGCCGTCTTGCTGGACTTCGGCGCCGCGCGCGAGGTGCTGAGCAAGGAAGGCAACTTCATCCGGCCCATGTATACCCCCGGCTTCGCTGCGCCCGAGATGTACCGGCGCGACGGCACGCTGGGCCCGTGGACCGACATCTACGCGATCGGGGCCTGCATCTATGCCTGCATGCAGGGCTATCCACCCAACGACGCGCCGCAGCGCCTGGAGAAGGACCGCTTGGCGCTGTCGCTCTCGCGGCTGCGCAACATCTATTCGGACAACCTGATCGAGGTGACCGAGTGGTGCATGGCGCTGGACCCGCTGTCGCGCCCGCAAAGCGTGTTCGCGCTGCAAAAGGAGCTGGCGCGCGAGACCGAGAGGCGCTACACCAAGCTGAGCTTCAGCGAGCGCCTGAAGTTGCAGCTCGAAAACCTCAAGGGCGGCAAGCCGGCCTGAGGGTGCGGTCATCGGCGAGGACGACATGAGGTTTTCGGTCTACCAGGTCAGCCGCAAGGGCGGTCGCGAGAAGAACGAAGACCGCATGGGCTACTGCTACACCCGTGACGCAGGGCTGTTTGCGCTGGCCGACGGCATGGGCGGCCACCCCGAGGGCGAGATGGCCTCGCAGATCGCGCTGCAGACCATGGCGGCGCTGTTCCAGCGCGATGCCAAGCCTGTGCTGAAGGACCCGATCCGCTTCCTGCACGATGCGGTGATCGCCGGCCACCACCAGTTGCTGCGCTATGCCACCGAACGGGCCCTGATCGACACGCCGCGCACCACGGTGGTGGCCTGCGTGTTGCAAAACGGTGCGGCGTACTGGGCCCATTGCGGCGACTCGCGCCTGTATCTCGTGCGCGGCGACAAGCTGATCGCACGCACGCGCGACCATTCGTACTCCGAGCTGCAGGAAACCCTCAACGGGGTGGTGGGGCTGGCTGAACGCTTCAACCGCAACGTGCTGTTCACCTGCCTGGGCAGCCCGGGCAAGCCGGTGGTGGACACGGTGGGCCCGTTGCTGCTGCATCAGGGCGATCGTATTTTGCTGTGCTCCGACGGCCTGTGGGGCACCTTGCCCGACCAGGTCATAACCGACCAGCTCGCCACCCGGCCGATCGCCGATGCGGTGCCCGAACTGGTGGAGATGGCGCTGCGCAAGGCCGGGGCCAAGAGCGACAACGTCACCGTGCTGGCGGTGGAGTGGGAGTCCTCGGAGGACGACGACTCCACGCGGGCGATCTCCACCCAGACCCTGGGTGAGGAGGTCTTCGCCTCGACCATCCAGGCCAGCGTGCTCGGCCAGGAACCCGACGATCTCGACGAGGCCGAGATCGAGCGCTCGATCCGCGAGATCAACGAAGCGATCAGGCGCTCGTCGCAGAAGAAGGGTTGAGCCTCCTTCCCGGCGCGCCCCTGGCCGGGGGACAATAGCGGATTCAACGAGGATCCCCTGCCATGCCGTTCCAGAGAACCGCGGGCCGCGCCCATGATGCGCTGCGCCCGGTGAGCATCACCCGACACTACACCAAGCACGCCGAGGGTTCGGTGCTGGTGGCCTTTGGCGACACGAAGGTGCTGTGCACCGCCTCGGTCGAGGAACGGGTGCCGCCGCACAAGAAGGGCAGCGGCGAGGGCTGGGTGACGGCCGAGTACGGCATGCTGCCGCGTTCGACGCACACGCGCAGCGACCGCGAGGCCGCGCGCGGCAAGCAAAGCGGGCGCACCCAGGAGATCCAGCGCCTGATCGGCCGCTCGATGCGTGCGGTCTTCGATCTGGCCCGGCTTGGCGAGCGCACGCTGCAGCTCGACTGCGACGTGCTGCAGGCCGACGGGGGCACGCGCACCGCGGCGATCACCGGGGCCTGGGTGGCCGCACACGATGCCGTCTCCTGGCTGCTGCAGCGCGGCTTGATCGAGTCCTCGCCGCTGCGCGATGCCGTGGCGGCCGTCTCGGTGGGCCTGGTGGAGGGGGTGCCGCTGCTGGATCTGGAATACGTCGAAGACTCGGCCTGCGACACCGACATGAATGTCGTGATGACCGGCAGCGGGGGCTTCGTCGAGGTGCAGGGCACGGCCGAGGGCGCCGCCTTCACACGTGCCGAGATGGACGCGATGCTGGCGCTGGCCGACAAGGGCATCCGCGAGCTGCTGGCCGCCCAGCGTGCGGCCCTGGGATTGTGAGCCCTGCGATGCGCGTGGTGCTGGCGTCGAACAACGCGAAGAAGCTGATCGAGCTGCAGGCGCTGCTCGGCGGCCTGGGCCTGGAGCTGGTGCCTCAGAGCCACCTGGGCATTGCCGAGGCCGAGGAGCCGCACGACAGCTTCATCGAGAACGCGCTGGCCAAGGCGCGGCATGCGGCGCGCGCCAGCGGCGGGCCGGCCCTGGCCGACGATTCCGGGCTGTGCGTGGACGCGCTGGGTGGCGAGCCGGGCGTGCACTCGGCGGTGTTCGCCCCTGCGCCGGCCCTCGAAGGCGACCGCGAGATGCGGCGCGCGGCCCAGGACGCCGCCAACAATGAACGGCTGTTGGACCGCCTGCAAGGCGTGAGCCAGCGCCGCGCGCGTTTCGTCAGCGTGCTGGTGGCCCTGCGTCATGCCTTCGACCCCGAACCTTTGGTGGCGATGGGCCGCTGGGAAGGCGAGATCCTGGAGGCGCCGCGCGGACAGGGCGGCTTCGGCTACGACCCGCTGGTCTACATCCCCGCGCTGGGCCGCAGCGTGGCCGAACTGGACGCCGCCACCAAGAATGCCCACAGCCACCGCGCGCTGGCCGCGCAACGGCTGCGTGAGCTGATGCGCGAGGTCTGGGGTCGTGGCTGAGTCTCCCGCCTCGCCGGCCGATGCGGCGCAGCGCTACCTGCGCGAGGGCACGCTGCGCCTGGCCGCGCTGCCGCCGCTGTCGCTGTATGTGCACCTGCCCTGGTGTCTGCGCAAGTGTCCGTACTGCGATTTCAATTCGCACGAGTGGGGCGGGGCGGCGTCGGCGCTGCCCGAATCGGCCTACCTCGATGCGCTGCGCGCCGACCTGGAGGCTGCCCTGCCGCTGGTGTGGGGGCGCAAGGTGCACAGCGTGTTCCTCGGCGGCGGCACCCCCAGCCTGTTCTCGCCCGAGGCCATTGACCGGCTGCTGGGCGATGTGCGATCGCTGCTGCCGCTGGAGGCCGGCTGCGAGGTGACGCTGGAGGCCAACCCCGGCACCTTCGAGCGCGACCGTTTCCGTGGCTATCGCCAGGCCGGGGTGACGCGCTTGTCGGTGGGGGTGCAGAGCTTCGACGACGACAAGCTGCGCCGCCTGGGCCGGGTGCACGACCGCCGGCAGGCCCTGGCTGCGCTGGAGGAGGCCCGGGCCTGCTTCGACACCTTCAACCTCGATCTGATGTATGCCCTGCCGGGGCAGACGCTGGAGGAGCTCGAGGCCGACCTGGCCCAGGCGCTGGCCTTCGAGCCGCCGCACTTGTCGATCTACCACCTCACGATCGAGCCGAACACCTATTTTGCGAAGTATCCGCCCGTGGTGCCGGACGACGACCTGGCCTTCGAGATGCTGGATCGCATCACCGAGCGCACGGCGGCCGCCGCTTTGGAGCGCTACGAGGTCTCGGCCTATGCGCGGCCCGGGCATCGCTGCGTGCACAACCTGAATTACTGGAGCTTTGGCGACTACCTGGGCATTGGTGCCGGTGCGCACAGCAAGCTGAGCTTTCCGCACCGTGTGGTGCGTCAGGTCCGCTACCGCGAGCCGGCGCGCTACATGGCGGCGGCCCGTGACGGGCAGGCGGTGGCGCAGGAGCAGGAGGTGGCGCGCCAGCAACTGCCTTTCGAATTCATGCTCAATGCCCTGCGCCTGAAGGACGGTTTCGAGCTGGCGCAGTTCGGGCAGCGCACAGGGCTGCCGCTGTCGGCGATCGCCGCGGGCCTGGACGAGGCCGAGCGCCGCGGCCTGGTGGCGCGCGACTGGCAGCGCGTGTGGCCCACCGCGAAGGGCTTCGACTTCCTGAGCGATCTGCAGGCCCTGTTCCTGGAAGACCCCCCTGGTTGAGAGGGTCGGTCCGATCCCCGGCTTGACCGCAGGGCCCTGCGTGGCAGCATGGGCGGCTGGATGCATCGCCCTGGACCGTCCCCTGACATGACCCCGTCTCCCGTTCCTTCCGGCGCCGTGCGCGTGCTGCTGGTCGAGGACGACCGCGTGCAGCAGTTGCTCGTGTCCACGTTGCTGGAGCGCGAAGGCTGCCTCGTCGATATTGCCGAGGACGGGCACGAGGCCCTGGTGCTGTGGCAGGAGCACCATCACACGCTGGTGTTGACCGACTGCCGCATGCCGCGCATGGATGGCTATGCCTTCACGCGGGCCTTGCGCGCGCTGCCGGGCGGGGCATCGGTGAGGGTGGTGGGGATGAGTGCCGACACCGACGACCGACCCCGGGCGCTGGCGGCCGGCATGGAGGCGCTGCTGGACAAGCCTTTGTCGGCCGAGGTGGTGGCCCGGGTGCTCAGACGCGGTTGAGGCTCAGGCCGGCGGTGCTGCGCAGGTGCTCGATCAGGTGCGGCGCGATCCTCGACAGCGGCAGGACCTCGTGCACTGCGCCGGCGGCGATGGCCTCGCGGGGCATGCCAAACACCACGCAGGAGGCCTCGTCCTGGGCCACGCAGTAGGCCCCGGCGTCGCGCATCTCGCGCATGGCCTTGGCGCCGTCGGCCCCCATGCCGGTGAGCATCACGCCAATGGCATTGGGGCCGACGACGCGGGCGGCGGACTTGAACAGCACCTCCACCGACGGCATATGGCGGTTCACCGGTTCGCCGAGCTGGACGCGGGCGATGTAGTTGGCGCCTGAGCGCTCGATGCTCAGGTGCTGGCCGCCTGGGGCGATGTAGGCGTGGCCGGGCAGCACCCGCTCGCCGTCCTGGGCCTCCTTCACCACGATGCGGCACAGACTGTTCAGGCGCGCCGCGTAGCTCCTCGTGAAGCCGGCAGGCATGTGCTGGGTGATGACCACGGCCGGGGCGTCGGCGGGCAAGGCCGTGAGCAGTTCGCGTGTGGCTTCAGTGCCGCCGGTGGACGCGCCGATGAAGATGATCTTCTCGGTAGACAGGCGTCCGACACCCGCCGGGGCGGGTGGGCGGGTGTCGGACGCCGGGCCGGCTGGGGTGGCGGGCGACGGGAGTTTGCGCACCTGGGCCTTGGCGGCCACACGGATCTTCTCGGTGATCTCCTGGGCGAGCTGCTGCAGGCCGTCGGCGATGCCGATCTTGGGCTTGGCCACGAAGTCCACGGCGCCAAGCTCCAGCGCCCGCAGCGTGACCTCGGCGCCGCGCTCGGTCAGCGTGGACACCATCACCACCGGCATGGGGCGCAGGCGCATCAGCTTGGAGAGGAAGTCGATGCCGTCCATGCGGGGCATCTCCACGTCCAGCGTGATGACGTCGGGATTCAGATTGCGGATCATTTCCCGCGCGGCATAGGGATCGGCCGCGGCGCCGACGCACTGCATGTCGGGCTGGCGGTTGATGATCTCGGTGAGCAGGCTGCGCACCAGGGCCGAATCGTCGACTACCACGGCTCGGATCTTGGACATGGCTTGCACTTTCTCAGAACAGGTCGATGGAGCCGGCGCCGCTGGCCGGGGGCACCACCCGCTGGCTGGCCGCACGCTCCTGGGCGATCAGGGCTTCGGGGTTGCTCGGGGCCAGGCGTTTGACCATGGCCTTGCCGCTGGCCGGCAGGAAGCAGACCTTGCGCGGGTAGATGTCGAGCACATCCTTGGACACCACCGGGATGCGCTCGGTGTGCAGGTACTGCAGCACGAAATCGGTGTTGCGCTGGCCCACGTTGAGTGTGTGCATGCCGCTGATGACCTGGCCGCCGCCAAAGACCTTGGCCTCCAGGGTGCTGCGCGTGGCGCCGCGCTTGAGCAGCTCGTTGATCAACAACTCCATGGCGAAGGAGCCGTAGCGCCCGCCGTCTTGCGCACCGGCGGCCTCGGGCAGCATGAAGTGGTTCATCCCACCCACACGGGCTTGGCGGTCCCATAAACAGGCGGCGATGCACGAACCCAGGGTGGTCATGATGAGGATGTCCTCGTCATGCACGAAGTACTCACCCGGCAGCACCTTGACGGCTTCGGCCTTGAAGTGGGCGTCGTAGAAGAAAAACGAGGCTTCGCCCGGCTTGCGCGGGGCCGCCTTCAGGGCGGCCAGGCGTGAGCCCGTGGGGGCGCCGGCCGTGCCGCTGAAGCCCCCGGACAGGCGGGAGGGCGGGGCTTCGGCGCTGGGGAGAGTGCTGCAGGCAAGCATGGTTGTCATTTCGGCAGAAGAGTCCCTGGCTTGAGCGGCGGCGGTCGTTGCCGGACTCACACCCGGCGGTACACGGTCTTGCCCTGGAGAAGGAAGAGATCGCGCGAATCGGTGAAGTTCTCCGAATGGCCCACGAAAAGCAGCGCCCCGGGGTGCATCACCGCGTGCATGCGTTCGAGCACTTTGCGCTGCGTCGGGGCATCGAAGTAGATCATCACGTTGCGGCAGAACACGATGTCGAAGGGATCGCCCAGCGCCCAATGGCTGCTCATCAGGTTGAAGGGGCGGAACTCGACGAGGCGAGCCAGTTCGGGCTTGACCCGGATGAAGCCGGCATTGGGCCCCGTGCCACGCAGGAAGTGGCGCTTGAGCCGCTGCGGCGAGAGCCCGCGGGCATCGTGGGCATAGACGCCACGGCTGGCGGAGGCCAGCACCTTGGTGTCGATGTCGCTGGCGAGGATGCGCACCGGTGCGGCCGGACCGAGGGTTTCGATCACGGTCATTGCGATGGAGTAGGGTTCCTCGCCGGTGGAGGCGGCATTGCACCAGATGCGCAGCGACCGTGCCGGATCGCGGCGGCGCAGGGCCTCGGCCAGCAGGCTGAAGTGGTGCTCCTCGCGGAAGAAGGCGGTCAGGTTGGTGGTCAGGCAGTTGACGAACTCCTGCCACTCGGCTTCGGCCAGTGGGCCCTGGGCCTGCTCCAGCCATTGCAGGTAGGCGGCGAAGGAGCGGTGGCCGGTCTCACGCAGGCGGCGCGAGAGCCGGCTGTACACCATGGCCTGCTTGCCATCGTGCAGGCTGATGCCGGCGCGCTGATAGATGAGTCGGCGCACCCGCTCGAAGTCGTGCCGGTCGAAGCTGAACTCGCGCTGGATGTCAGCCACCGGGGAGGGGGCCTCGAGCGCGGCCCCGGGGGGCAGTTGCATGTGGCTCATGGATGACTCATGGCGCAGGCTGGGGGATCGAGGGTTCAGGCTGCGGCGCTGTGCTCTTGCAGCCGGAAGGTGGCCACGACCTGAGCCAGTCGCTGGGCCTGTTCGCGCAGGGACTCGGCGGCGGCGGCGGACTGCTCGACCAGGGCGGCGTTTTGCTGGGTCATCTGGTCGAGCTGGCCGACGGCTGCGTTGATCTGGCCGATGCCGTCGTTTTGCT
>NZ_JBKBVU010000336.1:0-1937 GCF_046289365.1 Caldimonas sp.
CGTGATCGCCTGGTTGTGGGCGCGCACGGTAAAGAGCCCGAACCCGGCGTTCAGCCACGTCGATGTTCCGCTGGCATCGACCTTCGTGCTCTCCAGCAAGGCGGGCAAGGAGGCGTATGTGCAGCCGGTGGTGGAGGGCGACCAGTACCGTTTTACGGTGAGGGTGGGCACGCCGCCGGAAGAAGCGAAGGACGGAACCAAAGCCGCCGGTCGTGGCGCAAACTTCCGCTGTGTGCTGTCGGACACGCCCATCGGCGGCGACTACATCAAGGGCGAGGGGCAGGCCGGGCGCATGGGCGCAAGGCTGATGGCTATCGTCGCCGAAGGCGCGCGTGGTCGCGTCTATCTGGCACCGACTCAAGAACACGAGGATGCCGCTCGACAGACGCAGCCCACTTGGAAGCCCTCCGGTAATGTGCCTGCCCGCCTCACAGGCGGCACATGCGTTCCCTACGGTCTGACCGAGTGGGGCGACCTCTTCACCCCCCGCCAACTCGTCGCGTTGACTACCTTTTCTGACCTGGTGCAGGAGGCCATCAACATGTGCCGGCAGGACGCCATCGCCGCCGGCCTGCCCGACGATGGCGTGGGGCTGGACGCCGGCGGCACCGGCGCGGCGGCATATGCGGAGGCGGTCGGGGTGTACCTGGCTTTCGCCACAGACAAGGTGAGCGACCGAAATTCCAATCTATGCGCATGGGCAAGCCTCCGCGAACACGCCAGGAACACCTTCGGGCGGCAGTCGCTACCCATGACCTGGGACTTTGCTGAAAGCAATCCGCTTTCCGACTCCAGCGGCAACTTTGAAGGCGGCATCAAGTCGATTATTGACGCGCTCGCCGGCCTGGCCCCGGTAGCTCCTGGAAGGGCTCGCCAAGCGGATGCCCAGGGCCAGTCACTGTCCCTGAACAGGGTCGTTTCAACAGATCCACCGTATTACGACAACATTGCATACGCAGATTTGTCCGACTTCTTCTACGTCTGGTTGCGCAAGAGCCTTCGGTCGAGCTTCCCAGAGCTGTTCGCGACCTTGGCTGTTCCCAAAGCAGAGGAGCTTGTTGCGACGGCATACCGTCATGGCAGCAAAGAGAAGGCGGAGGCCTTCTTCCTTTCTGGCATGACCAAGGCCATGCACAACCTGGCCGAGAGCGCACATCCGGCCTTCCCTGTAACGATCTACTACGCCTTCAAGCAAGCCGAGACCAAGAGCGACGCTGGAACATCAAGCACGGGCTGGGAAACGTTTCTTCAGGCGGTCATTGATGCAGGGTTTGCGGTTACCGGGACCTGGCCGATGCGCACAGAGCTTGAGCGGCGCATGGTCGGTGCCGAAGCTAACGCGCTCGCGTCCAGCATCATATTGGTCTGCCGCCAACGCGCAAAGGATGCGCCTACCGTCAGTCGCCGCGAGTTCATCCGAGAACTGAACACAGTGCTGCCCGAGGCTCTCGACGAAATGACCCGCGGTGGCGTGAACTCTCCCGTCGCGCCAGTGGATTTGTCGCAAGCCATCATCGGCCCCGGCATGGCGATCTTCAGCCAGTACGCCGCGGTGCTGGAAGCCGACGGCACGCCGATGAGCGTGCGTACCGCGCTGCAGCTGATCAACCGCTTCCTCGCGGAAGACGACTTCGACCACGACACGCAGTTTTGTCTGCACTGGTTCGAGCAGCAGGGTTGGGCCACGGGCAAGTTCGGCGAGGCCGACGTGCTCGCCCGCGCCAAGGGCACCAGCGTGGCCGGGCTGCAGGCTTCGGGAGTTGTGGCCTCCAGCAAGGGCGAGCTGCGACTGCTCAAGTGGGCCGAGATGCCTCGCGACTGGTCGCCTGAGTCCGACGCGCGTCTGCCGGTGTGGGAAGCGCTGCACCAACTCATCCGCGCGCTGAACCAGGACGGCGAATCGGCCGCAGGCAACTTGCTCGCCCGCATGCCCGCCC
>NZ_JBKBVU010000123.1:0-9718 GCF_046289365.1 Caldimonas sp.
CCGCGCATCACAGTGACCATCTTGTGCAGCACGTAGTCCGGATAGCCCTCGGGGATGCCCACCCCGGCGGCCTGCAGGCCGGCGCGCACGCGAGCGATCGTGCCGTGGTGGTCGGAGCCCTGGATGTTGATGACCTTGGTGTAGCCCCGCTCCCACTTGGCGATGTGGTAGGCCACATCGGGCACGAAGTAGGTGTAGGTGCCGTCGGACTTGCGCATCACGCGGTCCTTGTCGTCACCGTAGTCGGTGGTGCGCAGCCACAGGGCGCCGTCGCGTTCGTAGGTCTTGCCTGCCTCGATGAGGCGCTGCACGGTGCGCTCGACGCGCCCACTGGTGTACAGGCTCGACTCCAGGTAATAGTTGTCGAACTTCACGCCGAAGGCCTGCAGATCCAGGTCCTGCTCGTGGCGCAGGTAGGCCACCGCGAACTGACGGATGCCGTCGAGGTCGTCCGGGTCGCCCGAGGCGGTGAACTCGCGGTCGTCGGCCTTGACGGTCTTCTTGGCCAGGAAGTCGGCGGCGATGTCGGCGATGTACTCGCCGTTGTAGGCCGACTCGGGCCAGCCGGGGTCGCCGGGCTTGAGCCCCTTGATGCGGCATTGGGTGGAGATCGCCAACGTCTGGATCTGCACGCCCGCGTCGTTGTAGTAGAACTCGCGCGTGACCTGGTCGCCCTGGGTCTCGAACAGGCGGCAGATCGCATCGCCGAGCGCGGCCTGACGGCCATGGCCGACGTGCAGCGGCCCGGTGGGGTTGGCCGAGACGAACTCCACCATCACATGCCGGCCGGTGGCGGCCTGGCGCCCGTAGGCCTCGCCACTGGCCAGGATGTCGGCCACCACGGCCTGCTTGGCCGCGGGCTTGAGGCGCAGATTGATGAAGCCCGGACCGGCAACCTCCAGGCTGTCGACCCAGCGCTCGAAGGCCTCGCGCCGGCGCAGGCCGTCCACCAGGGCCTGCGCCAGCTCGCGCGGGTTCTTCTTCAGCGCTCGGGCGAGCTGCATCGCGCAGGTGATCGCCAGATCACCATGTGCGGCCTGCTTGGGGCTTTCGAAGGCGGCCACCGCAGCGGCGTCGGGGGCCAGGGCCGCCAGTTCGGCGGCCAGGTCGTCCAGGAGTTCTTGCTTGGCGCGGATCATCCGGGGATTTTACGGTTGCGCCCCGCCCGGGCCGCCCCCGCAGGTGGACACAGTTCGATACATCTGCGGCGGCCCCGGCTTGCGCGGCGCCGGTCGCGATGAAATGATGCGCAGGTCATGACGCCCCCGCCTGCCCCCACCGACAAGACGCCCGCCGGGCCGCCGGCCGGCCTGCCCGCCCACATCGGCGAGTACCGGGTGGTGCGCAAGCTCGGCGAGGGCGCCACCAGCGAGGTCTTCCTGTGTCGCGACGCCTTCCACGACCGCGACGTGGCCGTCAAGCGGGTGCGCCCTGCCGCGCTGCGCGACCCGGTGGACGGGCGCTACTACTCGCGCTTTTTCGCCGCCGAAGCCTCGCTGGTCGGTCGGCTGCACCACCCCCACATCGTGCAGCTGTTCGATGCGGTGGACGGGCCCGAGGAGCCCTACCTGGTGATGGAGTATGTCGAGGGCACCACGCTCAAGCCGTATTGCCGGGCCGACCAGTTGCTGCCGCTGGAGCTCATCGTCGAGATCGGCTTCAAGTGCGCGATGGCGCTGGGCTACGTCTTCCGCCAGGGGCTGATCCACCGCGACATCAAGCCGGCCAACATCCTGGCGGTGACCAGCGCCGGTCAGATCACCGACGTGAAGCTCACCGATTTCGGCAGCGTGCTGCACCTGCAGGCCGACACCACCCAGGTGCACCGCGTGGGCTCGCTGGCCTACATGTCGCCCGAGCAGATCGACGGGGCGCCGCTGAGCGCCCAATCGGACATGTATTCCCTGGCTGCGGTGCTCTACCACCTGATCACCGGCCACCCGCCGGTGGAGGCCCGCTCGCAGGGCGAGATGATCCAGCAGGTGCTGTACGGGCCGGTGGTGGCGCCCAGCGAGCGCCGCCAGGGCGTGTCCACCGCGGTGGACGAGGTGATCCTGCGCGCGCTGAACAAGGCTGCGGCCGACCGCTACGACCACTGGGACGACTTCGCCCATGCGCTGGCCGGCTTGATCGCCAGCCGCCAGGTGCCGCGCGGCAACCTCCAGGCCGTGCTCGATTCCGAACGCTTCAGCCTGCTGCGCTCGCTGGACTTCTTCCGCCACTTCGATGACGTCGAGCTGTGGGAGGTGGTGCACCAGGCCCGCTGGCAGCGCTTCGGCTTCGGCCACAAGCTGATGTCGCGCGGCGAGCGCGGGCGCGACTTCCACGTGATCGCGCAGGGGGCCGTGGATGTGCTGCGCGACGGGCTGCGCGTCGAATCCCTCGGGGCGGGCTCCACCGTGGGCGAGATGGCGTATCTCGCGCCCAGCAAGGAGCCGCGGCTGCGCACCGCCGACGTGGTCGTGACCGAGCCGGCCACCACGATCGCCTTCACGCCCGAGAGCCTGCGCCGCATGAGCCTGGCCTGCCGCGACCGCTTCAACGAGGCCTTCATCGCGGTGCTGGTGCGCCGTCTGCATGCGGCGCACGAAGCCTTGTCACACCCTCAGCGCATCCTGTGATGCCGTTTCTTCCACACCTGGAGACCCCTGTCATGAAGAACCTCCTGATCGCCGCCACCCTGGCCCTGGCGGCCAGTGCCTGCCTGGCCCAGCAAGCCAAGGAGCCCACCCGCCAGCAGACCCGCATGGCCGAGTGCAACCAGAAGGCCGCCGACCTCAAGGGCGAGGAACGCAAGGCCTTCATGAAGGACTGCCTGACCGACAAGCGCAAGGCCCAACAGGACAAGATGAAGGCCTGCAACACGCAGGCCGGGGATCTGAAGGGCGACGAGCGCAAGGCCTTCATGAGCAACTGCCTCAGGAAGGACTGATCAGCGCGTCCAGACCCCGCGCGCCAGCAAGGCGCCTGCCAGCGGCAGCAGCAACAGCGCATGGGCCTGGATCATGACCCAGCGGCGCGCCTGGCGCACTTCCCCTTCCGGGGGGAGCCCCTGGCCGGCCGCCAGCGCCGCGCGCCAGCGGCGGTAGGCCCGCGCCGGCGGGATGGCCATCAGGCCGATGGCGACAAAGACGGTGAGCTTCAGGTGCAGCAGCGGCTGCGCCCAGGCCCAGTCCCAGCCCTTCGCGCCCCACCAGGCCCGCGCCAGCCCGGTGGCCAGCACGCTCAGGGCCGCCGCGTCGGTCAGGCGGTCCAGCCGGCCCAGGCGGTGCACCACCGCGGCGTTCATCCACTCCACACGGCACAGCGCGGCCTGGCTGGTCATGAACACGACCAGGCCGAGGATGGCGGCGATGTGGGCATAGGCCAGCAGGGCTTCGAGCAGCATCGTCAGGGCTCCTGAGGGGTCTGGGCGGGCGCGGGCGGACGCCAGTAGGCCGCATCGCCATAGGTGTGCTTGAGGAAGTCGATCCACAGCCGCACGCGCAGCGGCAGGTGCTTGCGCTGCGCGAAGACGGCATAGATGCCATTGGGCGGGGCAGCGAAGTCGTCGAGTACGCTCACCAGGCGGCCGGCGGCGATGTCGCCCTCCACCTCCCAGGTCGAGCGCCAGGCCAGGCCCAGGCCGGCCAGGCACCACTCGTGCAGCACCTGGCCGTCGGAGCAGTCCACGCGCGAGGGAGGCCGCACGTGGACGAGCGCCCCGTCCACCGTGAAGGCCCAGCCGCGCGTCTGGCTGGCATCCGAACTGAGGGTGAGGCAGTCGTGCTGGCTCAGCTCGGACGGATGCTGCGGCGCGGGCCGGCGCTGGAGGTAGGCCGGCGAGGCCACGCACAGGCGGCGGTTGTCGGCCAGGCGCAGGCTCACCAGGCTGGAGTCGGGCAGGTCGCCCACGCGCACCGCGCAGTCGAACCCCTCGTTGACGATGTCCACCACCCGGTCGGACAGGTTCAGCGACAGCGAGACCTCGGGGTGCAGTTGCAGGAAGCGCGGCACCAGCGGGGCCACATGGCGGCGCCCGAAGCCGGCCGGCGCGGTCACGCGCAGGTGCCCACTGGCCTTGACGCCGCCGGCCGAGACGCTCGCCTCGGCGTTGGCCAGGTCGGTGAGCAGGCGCTGGCAGTCCTCCAGGAAGGCACTGCCCTCGTGCGTGAGGCTGATGCGCCGTGTCGTGCGCACCAGCAGCTTCACGCCCAGCCGGGCCTCCAACGCATCGATGCGCCGGCCGATCACGGCCGGCGCCACCCCTTCGAGGTTGGCCGCCGCCGTCAGGCTGCCTTTGGTGGCCACCTGGACAAAAGATTCGATCTGTTTGAGTCTATCCATGACGGATTCGTCACAAATCATCCGCCAGACTACGCCTCGAAAAGTCAAAGATCAAGCGATTTTTCGGGGATTAATTGTTGAGTCTGGTTTGAATACAGTGCCACTCATGGCCACCTCCCCCTTGCCTTTCCAGGCCGTGCTTTTCGACGCCTACGGCACGCTGTTCGACGTGTACAGCGTGGCGCTGGTGGCCGAGCAGCTCTTCCCCGGCCGTGGCGAGGCCCTGGCCGCGCTGTGGCGCGACAAGCAGATCGAATACACCCGGCTGGTGAGCATGGCCGATGCACAGGGCGCGCGCTACCGGCCCTTCTGGGAGCTCACGCGCGACGGGCTGCGCCACGCCTGTGCGCGCCTGGGGCTGCCGCTGTCGCGCGAACGCGAGGAGCGGCTGATGAACCAGTACCGCCACCTCAGCGCCTTCCCCGAAAACCGCGAGACGCTGCGGGCCCTGCGCGCCCGGGGGCTGCCCACCGGCATCCTGAGCAACGGCGACCCGGCGATGCTGGAGGTGGCCGTCAAGAGCGCCGGTCTGGCTGACGTGCTCGACCATGTCATCAGCGTCGAGCCGGTGCGCTGCTTCAAGCCCGACCCGCGCGTCTATGCCTTGGGCCTGGAGGTGCTGCGTCGCCGCCAGCCCACGCTGACGCCCCGCCAGGTGTTGTTCGTCTCCAGCAACGGCTGGGATGCAGTGGGCGCCACCTGGTTCGGCTACACCACCTTCTGGCTCAACCGCAGCGGCGCAGCGCCGGAGGAACTGGGCACCGCCCCCAGCTACGAGGGCCGCCACCTGCGCGAGCTGCTGGCCCTGGTCGACGGTGTGGCGCCCCGCCCCGCCCGCCCCTGAGCCGCCCGGCCCGATCCCCTTCTTCTTTCATCCGAGGACACGACCCATGAGCAACCGCACCACCGTCCATCGACTGCAAGTCGCCACCGAGTTGTACCGATTCATCGAAGACCAGGTGCTGCCGGCCACCGGGGTGGACAGCCGCGCCTTCTGGGCCGGCTTCGATGCGATCGTGCACGATCTGGCCCCGAAGAATGCGGCGCTGCTGGCCGAGCGCGACCGCCTGCAGGCCGAGCTCGACGCCTGGCATGCCGCCCACCCCGGCCCGATCACCGATCTGCCGGCTTACCGCGCCTTCCTGGAGCGCATCGGCTACCTGCTGCCCCAGCCTGCGCACGTGCAGGCCACCACGGCCAACGTGGACGACGAGCTGGCCGTGCAGGCCGGGCCGCAGCTGGTGGTGCCCATCCTGAACGCCCGCTATGCGCTCAACGCCGCCAACGCGCGCTGGGGCTCGCTGTATGACGCGCTGTACGGCACCGACGCCATCCCCGAGACCGACGGTGCCGAAAAGGGCACGGGTTACAACCCGGTGCGCGGCGCCAAGGTGATCGCATTCGCGCGCAACTTCCTCGACCAGGCCGCGCCGCTGGCCCAGGGCTCGCACAAGGACGCCACCGGCTACCGCGTCGAAGGCGGCCAGTTGCGTGTGACGCTGCGCAGCGGCAGCACCGGCCTGCAAGACCCGGCCCAGTTCGTCGGCTACCAGGGCGAGCCGCTCGCCCCCTCGGCCGTGCTGCTGCGCCACCACGGCCTGCACGTGGAGATCCGCATCGACCGCCACAGCGCCATCGGCGCCACCGATCCGGCCGGCGTGGCCGATGTGGTGCTGGAGTCCGCGCTGTCGACCATCCTGGACCTGGAGGACTCGGTGGCCGCGGTGGATGCGGCCGACAAGGTGGCCGGCTACCGCAACTGGCTGGGCATCCTGCAAGGCACGCTGACCGAGGAGGTCTCCAAGGGCGGCAAGACCTTCACGCGCCGCATGAACCCCGACCGCGAGTACACCGGGCCCGACGGCCGACCGGTGGTGCTGCATGGCCGCTCACTGCTGTTCGTGCGCAACGTGGGTCACCTGATGACCAACCCGGCCATCCTGTACGACGGCGGTAAGGAAATCCCGGAAGGGATCATGGACGCGGTGATCACGACCACCATCGCGCTCGTCGACCTGCAGCGCCAGGGCGGGTTGCGCAATTCGCGCACCGGCAGCGTCTACATCGTCAAGCCCAAGATGCACGGCCCGGCCGAGGTGGCCTTCGCCAGCGAGCTGTTCGGCCGCGTCGAGCAACTGCTGGGCCTGCCCGACAGCACCGTCAAGCTGGGC
Source organism: Caldimonas sp. (assembly GCF_046289365.1). NCBI lineage: Bacteria > Pseudomonadati > Pseudomonadota > Betaproteobacteria > Burkholderiales > Sphaerotilaceae > Caldimonas > Caldimonas sp. The sequence goes on from NZ_JBKBVU010000123.1 coordinate 6,498, forward strand.
ATCATGGACGAGGAGCGCCGCACCAGCGTGAACCTGAAGGCCTGCATCGCCGCGGCGGCCAGCCGCGTGGCTTTCATCAACACCGGCTTCCTCGACCGCACCGGCGACGAGATCCACACCGCCATGCGCGCCGGCCCCATGCTGCGCAAGGGCGACATGAAGACCACGAAGTGGATCGCCGCCTACGAGCGCAACAACGTGCTGGTGGGCCTGAAGTGCGGCCTGCGCGGGCGCGCCCAGATCGGCAAGGGCATGTGGGCCATGCCCGACCTGATGGCCGCGATGCTCGAACAGAAGATCGCCCACCCCAAGGCTGGCGCCAACACCGCCTGGGTGCCCTCGCCCACCGCCGCCACGCTGCATGCGCTGCACTACCACCAGGTGGACGTGGCGGCGGTCCAGCGCGAGCTGGAAAACATCGACGCCGATGCGCAACGCGATGCGATCCTGAACGACTTGCTGCAAGTGCCGGTGGCCCCGAGCCCGAACTGGTCCGCCGCCGAGAAGCAGCAGGAGCTCGACAACAACGTGCAGGGCATCCTGGGCTACGTGGTGCGCTGGATCGACCAGGGCGTGGGCTGCTCCAAGGTGCCCGACATCCACAATGTGGGCCTGATGGAAGACCGTGCGACGCTGCGCATCTCCAGCCAGCACATCGCCAACTGGCTGCTGCACGGCGTCGTGAGCGAGGCCCAGGTGCGTGAGACCTTCGCCCGCATGGCCGCGGTGGTGGACCGTCAAAACGCCGGCGACCCCGCCTACAAGAGCCTGGTGGCCCACCCCGAGGGCGCCGCCTTCCAGGCTGCCCTGGATCTGGTCTTCAAGGGCGTGGAGCAGCCCAGCGGCTACACCGAGCCGCTGCTGCATGCTTGGCGCTTGCGCGTCAAGGCCGGCGCTGCCAGCTGAGACGGGTTGGCGTTGAGGCGTGGCCACAGCCGGGTCTGTGGTCCCGCCTCCGGGGGGGCACAATGCGGGGGTCGAGGTCTTCTTCGCCGCATCGTCCCATGTGCCAGTTGCTCGGCATGAACTGCAACACCCCCACCGACATCGTGTTCAGCTTCACGGGCTTCGCCACGCGCTCGCGCGAGCATGCCGACGGCTTCGGCATCGCCTTTTTCGAAGGCAAGGGCGTGCGGCTCTTCGTGGACCCGCAAGCCGCCCTGCACTCGCCTGTGGCCGAGCTGGTGCGTCGCTACCCGATTCGCAGCACGAACGTGATCGCCCACATCCGCAAAGCCACCCAAGGCGACGTGCGGCTGGAGAACTGCCACCCCTTCGTGCGAGAACTCTGGGGACGCTACTGGGTGTTCGCCCACAACGGCGACCTGCAGGGCTTTGTCCCCCGCCTGCATGCGGCCTTCCGGCCGGTGGGCGACACCGACAGCGAGGCTGCCTTTTGCTGGCTGATGCAGGAGCTGGCCAAGAACCATGCGATGGTGCCCACGCCGGCCCAGCTCACCGAGACCCTGGCCGAACTGGTGCCTCAGGTCGCGCGGCACGGCACGTTCAACTTCATGCTGAGCAATGGACATGCGCTGTGGGCCCACTGCTCGACGCGCCTGCACTACCTCGTGCGCGAGCACCCCTTCCGAGCGGCCCGGCTGCAGGACGAGGACCTGAGCGTGAACTTCGCCGAGCTGGCATCGCCCCAGGACCGGGTGGCCGTGATCGTGACGGAGCCGCTCACCTGCGACGAGGCCTGGACCGCTTTTGCGCCGGGAGAGCTGATCGCCTTTGTGGACGGGCAGCCCCTGCCGAGGCTGACCCGGTCCTGACAAAAGCTCAGAAGCGGTGGCGGATGCCGAAGGCCACCGTGTTGCCGCTGTCGGTGTCGCGGATCTTGTCGTACATGTAGACCGCGTAGACGTCGGTGCGCTTGGACAGGAAGTGGTCGTAGCCCAGGCTGGCGATGTCACGCTTCGACTCGGTGGTGCCGGTGGTTTTGCGCGAGCCGTAGGAGGCCAGCACCGCGCCTTCGCCGATCTTGTAGGACGCGCCGAGCTGGAAGATCTTGTCCTTGCTGTCCACCGCACCCTGGTCTTCGCGGATCTGACCGTACTGCCCGAACAGCTTGGCCGCACCGATCGTGTAGCTGGCACCCAGCTGCACGGCCGTCTCGTCGCCGCTGTCGAACACGGCCTGGACACGCTGCGCCGAGATGCTCAGCCCGAGCGAGCCGGCGAAATACAGCACGTTGCCGCCGATGTTGGCATCGCGCGCGCCGGGCGTCTCGTCCAGGGCGTAGGTGACGGTGGCGCTCAGGCCGCCCAAGCGCGGCGAGGCATAGGTGATGCCATTGCTCCAGCCCGAGTCGCCCGCCAGCGTGCCCGTGCCGCCGTAGTAGCTGCGGATGGCCGGCGAGAAGCCGAAGGAGTCACCGAAGGGGTTGAACAGCAGCGTCGAGACGAACATCGGCGTGGACCGCCGTCCCAGCGTGACGGTCCCGAAACTGCCGCTCAGGCCCACGTTCGCATTGCGGGCCCAGAAGGTGTCGCCGTTGAAGCGCGCTGCCTCTCCGGTGTCAGCCCGCAGAAAGTGGTCCAGCGCAAAGTGGACCGCCAGACCGCCGCCCAGGTCCTCCTTGCCGCTGAAGCCGATGTAGCTCGTGGTCATTCCGCCGGACTCGACCCGGCCCAGGCGCGGGCTTCCGCTGGTTTCGTAGGACCCGACGGCCATGTCGATCAAGCCGTACAGTTGGACGGACGACTGGGCCTGTGCGCCCGCACAGGCGCCCATGCCGAAGGCCACGGCCGCGCCGAGCCGGGCGGCATGACGGGAAGACAACTTCATGATGTGTTCACTCCTCAAAGGTTGCACAAGACGTTGCACCGTTGTGTACGCAAGAGCTGTGCCCATGCCATGGAGCGCCCAGAAAACGGAAGCGCCCGATTCCGGGTCACAATCCCTGAACCTCTGAGCTTTCGCTGAATTCCTCATGCAGCTGCAGATCAATGGCCGCCCCCACACCGTGCCCGACGAGGCCACGGATCCGTCGATGCCCCTGCTGTGGGTGCTGCGCGATGTGCTGCAGCTCACCGGCACGAAGTTCGGCTGCGGCATCGCCGCCTGCGGGGCCTGCACCGTGCGGGTGGACGGCCGGGCAGTGCGCTCGTGCGTCACGCCACTGGCCTCGGTGGCCGGGCGGTCCATCCAGACCATCGAGGGCCTGGGCACGCCGCAGGCCCCGCATCCGCTGCAAGCCGCCTGGATCGCCCACCAGG
>NZ_JBKBVU010000337.1:0-1931 GCF_046289365.1 Caldimonas sp.
CGCCGGCTCCGCCCGAGCCGGCGCCCGCGCCTTTCGTGGCGCCGCCTCCGCCGTCCGAGCCCGCACCGCCGCCGGAGCCGGCCGTGTCGCTCACGCCACCGGCCCCGCCCGCGCCGCCGGCTCCGCCGGCCCCCCAACCCAAGACCGTGTCGGCCAGCGCGGTGCAGTACCTCAGCCCGCCGCGGGTCCAGTACCCGCCGCTGTCACGCCGTCTGGGTGAGAAGGGGCGTGTGGTCCTGCTGGTGCTCGTCGACGAACAAGGCCGGCCGGTGCAGGCCCGGGTGCAGACCTCCTCGGGTTTCCAGCGCCTGGACGATGCGGCCGTCCATGCAATGCGCAGCGCGCGTTTCCGCCCCTACACCGAAAACGGGGTGCCCCAGGCCGTCTGGGTGCCGGCCCCCATCGTCTTTGATCTGGAGAACTGAACATGAATCCCGAAACCCCTGCTCTGGGCTTTGCCCACTTCATTGCCCAGGCCGACGCAGTAGGCAAGGCCCTGCTCGTCGTGTTGCTGCTGATGTCGGCGATCTCCTGGTACCTGATCGTGATGAAGGGCATCACGGCCTTTCTGCGCCGGCGTCGCAGCGAAGCCTTCCTGACCTTCTTCTGGAACGCCAGCTCGCTCGAACAGGTGCAAAACGAGATCGCCACGCATGGCGTGCGCGACCCCTTCTCGCATCTGACGGCCCACGCGATGCACGCCCAGGCCCACCATGCCAAGTACGGCGCGGCCAAGCTGGAGGAGGCGGGCAGCGCACAGGATTTCCTCACGCGCACGATGAAGAAGGTGCTCGACGAGGAGCACACCCGCCTGGAAAACGGCTTGACGGTGCTGGCCACCATCGGGGCCACCGCGCCCTTCGTGGGCCTGTTCGGCACGGTCTGGGGCGTGTACCACGCGCTCGTGGCCATCGGCATGAGCGGTGCGGGCACGCTGGACAAGGTCGCCGGCCCGGTGGGTGAGGCCCTCATCATGACCGGCCTGGGTCTGGCCGTGGCCATTCCGGCGGTGATGGGCTACAACTGGCTCACCCGCAGCAATCGCGTGCTCACCGCCAAGCTCGATTCCTTTGCCTTCGACCTGTTTGCCTTCCTGTCCACCGGCCAGGCTTTGGGCGGTGGCGCGCGCACGGAAAACGTTCGGCCGATCAAGCCGGCCACCAAGGCCTGAGCGCCCAGGAGAACCGCGATGGCCTTTGGCAGTTTCGACAACAAGTCCTCGGGCGCTCCGATGGCCGAGATCAACATGGTGCCGCTCATCGACGTGATGCTGGTGCTGTTGGTGATCTTCATCGTCACCGCGCCGCTGCTCACGCATTCGGTCAAGCTCGACCTGCCGCAGGTCAGCGCCCATGAAAACCAGCTCAAGCCCGAGAAAATCGAGTTCGCGATCGACGCGGCCGGCACGCGCTACTGGAACGGCGAGGTGGTCACCCGCGAGCAGGCCATCGAGCGCTTCCAGGCCGAAGGCGCCCGGCCCCAGGCCCAGCGCCCCGAGGTGCACCTGCGCGCCGACCAATCGGTGCCCTACCGTTTCGTCGCCGAAACCCTGGCCGATGCCTCCAAGGCCGGCCTGAGCAAGATCGGTTTCATCAGTGAACCCGAGCAATAGGCCATAGATCCGGCAGAGGCTCGCCCTCCGCCTTCTTCGTCGTACCCAGGCCCCGTCACGCCCGTGGCGGACCCAGGCAAAACACCAGAACAACAGCCTTGTTGGAGTTTTGCCGTGCCTGTGTCTTTCCGTCCCGTTTTGCGCGCCGTGCCTTGGGCCAGCCTGCTCGCTGTGGCCCTGCCCGTGGCTGCCCAGACCCCTGCGGCCGAGGCCCTGCCCGAGGTCACCGTCAGCGCCGAGCGCGATCGCGAGACGGCCACCGGCCCGGTACCCGGCTACACCCCGCGTCGTGCGGCCAGTGCCACCAAGACCGACACGG
>NZ_JBKBVU010000338.1:0-1898 GCF_046289365.1 Caldimonas sp.
CAGGCCATCGAGCCGGTCATCGGGCACTTGAAGCAGGATCACCGCATGGACAGGTGCCACCTCAAGGGCGAGCAGGGTGACCGGCTGCACGCGGTGCTGTGCGCGGCGGGCTACAACATCAAGTGGCTGCTGCGCATGATCACGAAGAAGGGCGTGCCCTTCTTGAGGAGCGTCTTTTTGCGCCTCATCGCCGCAGTGCGGTTGATTGGGCATTTGCTCCTCCCGCAGCGGCCAACCGGCATCAGCGGCGTCAACCCGGCCCCGCTGGGCCTGCGGGCGGCTTGAACATGAATTTTTCAGGGACGACCAATTACCGCATTCGAAAATTGGCAATCCTCACGAGGAGGATGAAAGGTATAAGCACTTTGTCGGCCTTGCTCGATGACTTCGAGCTACGGCTGAGCCGCCGGCCCTCGCCGCGGGGACTTGACGGCGTGCTGGCCTGGGGCCGCAAGCCCAGCGCCCGTGTGGCCGAGGCCTTCGCGGCCCGCCACGGTTTGCCGGTGTGGCGGGTGGAGGACGGCTTCTTGCGCTCGGTGGGGCTGGGCCACACCGACCCGCCGTTGTCGCTGGTGCTGGACGACCTGGGCATTTATTACGATGCCGGCACCCCGTCGCGGCTTGAGGCTTTGGTGCTGGCCCCGCATGATGAAGCGCAGCGGGCCCGGGCACGGGCACGGGCGCTGCAGGCGCTGTGGCGCGAGGGGCGGCTGTCGAAATACAACCACGCCCGCGAGGTGCCGCTGCCGGTGGGCGGGCCCTTCGTGCTGGTGGTGGACCAGACCTTCGGCGATGCCTCCATCGCCTTCGGCCAGGCGGGGCCGCAGCACTTTGCCCGCATGCTGGAAGCCGCGTTGGACGAGCACCCCACGCTGCCGGTGATGCTGAAAGTGCATCCGGATGTGATCTCCGGGCGCAAGCGCGGGCACTTCCAGGGACTGACGGCTGGCCAGGCCGCACGGGTGACGGTGTTGGCCACCGACGCCCACCCCTGCGGCGCGCTGGAGCGGGCGCAGGCAGTGTACACCGTCACTTCCCAGCTGGGTTTCGAAGCCTTGTTGTGGGGGCGGCCGGTGCGCTGTTTCGGCATGCCGTTTTACGCCGGGTGGGGGCTGACGGCCGATGAACAACCTGCTCCGTTGCGACGCCGCCCTGTGGCGCTGGAAGACCTCGTCCACGCCGCCCTGGTGGAGTATCCACGCTATCTTGACCCGGAAACCGGCCAGCGCTGTGAGCCCGAGCGCTTGATGCGCTGGATGGCCTTGCAGCGCCGCATGCGCGAGCGGTTTCCGCAGCAGGTGTACGCTTTGGGCTTTTCGCGCTGGAAGAAACCGATCGTGCGCGCCTTCTTCGGCGGCAGCGAGGTGCGCTTCGTCAGGCGGGCTGAGCAGGTGCCCATGGCGGCCACCGTGGCCGTATGGGGGCGTCGCCCGGTACCAGAAGCACGAGAACGAAAAATCGACGTGGTGCGCCTGGAAGACGGTTTTTTGCGCTCGGTGGGCCTGGGGGCCGATTTGGTGCGCCCCCTGTCGTGGGTGATGGACGGACGCGGCCTCTATTACGACGCCAGTGCGCCGTCGGACCTGGAGCACCTGCTGGCCACCGTGCAGTTCGACGAGGCGCTGCTGGCCCGCGCGCGCGCTTTGCGCGAGCGCATCATCGCGCATGGCGTGACCAAGTACAACGTGGGTCATGGCGGCTGGCAGCGCCCTGCAGGCGCCCGCCGAGTGGTACTGGTGCCTGGACAGGTGGAAAGCGATGCGGCCATCGCTCTGGGGGCGCCTGGTTTACGCACCAACGTAGGGCTGCTGCAAGCGGTGCGCAAGGCCAAACCGGAAGCGTACGTGGTGTACAAGCCCCACCCCGACGTGGTGGCCCGGATGCGCCAGGAAGGACAA